>JABAAS010000135.1 GCA_014238625.1 Alphaproteobacteria bacterium
TGAATATCGGCCAGATAAGGTCGTTGGCGTTGAGTTGATTTTCGCTGCATAGTTGCCTAAGTTGCTGACTATGGCGCAAGCGCCGCATTCTGGTGGCGGGATATTTTCTGGCAGCGATGTCTGGTAGAGGCATTTGGGCTTGTATTATTGGGGTTTGTATTATTTTTGTATTATTTTCGAGTTATTTTAGTCGAGGATTATTTTTTTCTTCAGCTAGGGTCCTCCGACTCCGATTTGTCCGATATTACCGAAGATATCCCTTATCAAACTTCTTTTACCGCTCTGTAGCCCTTTAGTTTTGCTTTTATCGACTTTGCTATGCTTGACTTTGCTTATATCGCGCAGTTCGAGAGCGAGCAGTATTTCTGTATTTTCTTCAAACCGCAATATCAGGAGTTGTTGTTTTCTGAGTTTAGGTTGCAGTCGCCCTACTTGTCGAGTTTGTGCGCCAAAGTAGTAGAAGATATTTGGTCTATATGGGTTTATTAGATTTGGCGGTCCTAGGAATTGTAGTATTTGCTCTTTGTTTTGCTCTCCTACTTTAATTTTGTGTATTTCGCTTTCTGGGAACCAAATACCCTGCACGCCTTTTTGCGAGCAGGCGGGCAGCAAGGCAGTAGCTAGGAGCATCGAGATTGCTGCTAGCCATCTGGTTACTCTGGCATTACGAGTGTTGCTGTGTCGATATTTTAGCGATAATGCGCGCATGATTTTCCTATCATAAGGCTATTGGTGTAAATTATGTAGATTTTTGCTATGCGCAGTTTGGGCTTAAGTTACTCTATAGCTACCCTATAGTTACTCTATAGAGTGGCTAGTATTTATGAAAAAGAGACTTTAAGAAAGTGTTTTATGGTATGAGGCTTTATGATTTATCGGGCTTTACGATTTTCGGGTTGGCACTAGTAGCGAGTTTTATTTTTATCGAGTCTTATATTTATCTTTATGTTTGTTTATCTCCTTGAGGTTGTTGTGTCCAGATGATTAGCCTTTATCGCCGCCTTTACCGTCGCCTTGCTTTTAGCGTAGCTCGCAGACGTTTGTCGCGTCGCTATGGGGAGTTGCTATATAAAAGCGCGG
>JABAAS010000136.1 GCA_014238625.1 Alphaproteobacteria bacterium
TAGTAGGAATAAGACGATCTAACTTTATTCCCATAGACCAAATCAAACCAGAAACTCCAGATTCGATAAATATATCGCCAGATATATCTTCTAACTCATGCTCGCTCGGTAAAAGATAGATAAAGCCTGAAAAAAACGAATAATCTCGCCAATATAAACTCGCGCCAAAACTCAATGCCTGCTCCAATGAACTAACCTTATTTATAGCTAATAAGCCTCCCCTATCTATATCATCAGAATAATAACTCGCAATATCGTCTCGTGATTCAATGGAATGCGCACTAGAAGAAAGTATCCCGTAACTCGTCGCTACCTCTAATGATAAATTCTTGCTAAATGACTTCTCGTAAGAAATAGCTAAATTGCCACCCATGATAAAACGAGACGCATTCGAATGCCAACCCGAAGCAGAACTCGATAACTGCCAGCATTTAATGCTCGATGGCAAAGTGCCAGGAAAAAAATCATGCGATATAAAATTACGTTCAAGGATAAAAAAATCCTTACCTAATGTTTGATCATTTCTATAAAATAAGCTAGGCAGGCAATTAGAATCCGAAAGGTAAGGCAAGCTAAAAACCTTGTTTGCAGCACTTTGACCATTCGTAAACCATTCCAAGCCGATGTCTAATCCGTAAAAACTCGGCGATAGATACTGAACCTTCGGAAAGTTCTCGCTCGAAGCTCGTCCTAATGTCAAACCAAGACGATGTACTTGCCACGGAGTCCTCGAAAAATCTCCGTAAAGTCCACCACTGCCCGCAGAAATAGCCTGACCACCGCCGTCTAAAATACTCGATACTCCCTCCAAAATGCCAAAACTAAACTTGCCCCAGCGAGGGTGCGAAAGGTAGATAAAACCCTCTCGCAAAGGACCAGAAGAAAAATGCTGCGAAGGATAGACTGAACGACCACCCCAATCAGAGCCAGAAAAAAACTCGCCTAACTCAATCGTGTCAAATGAAACTCTAACTCCACCATACATGTTCGATATTAATGGAGTGCCAGCATCAAAACCTAAAATTAACTCGTAAGGATCAAATCGAAATGAACCTAGCGAGA
>JABAAS010000137.1 GCA_014238625.1 Alphaproteobacteria bacterium
CATAGAGGCATCACAAATAGCAAGCGGTCGGCAGTCTTTTCAATCGCGTTATCTAGGTATTGCCAAAAAGAAGAAAAAGCGCCCTTTTGCCCTGCGGCTTTTTCAAGCTGAGGTTTTAAAAGAAAAAGCAACAACACTGCCATCGGCATAGCAAAGGCGATCGGCGGCAAGGGTAAGTCGTACGCATTGACCAAAAAAATAGCACTGTAGACGCAGAGCGTAAACGGAAGCATGCCTAGTGCAAAGCTGGATATTTCGTGAGCTACTACTGTTATTTTTTCTGTTGCGTAAGTTTTGTAGCGTGACAAATTGTTTTGCGGTTTATTAGACCTCTCCGATGATCGATTTTTAGATTTATTATTATTTTTTTTAGACAAGCTCTGTTTCCTCCTGCAGATAGAAGCCAAGCTCGGATACTAGCATGACAAAAGCGTAGTAGTAACTAATAAGCCAGCATTTCTAACGCGAGCTCTAAATTTATGGAGCAACATGCCCAACAGCATGTTGAGGGCAGATACTATTCTATCATGCCAATATTAATCAGTGGCACTACCCAGTTTTGCGCGATGCTATGTTCTTGCTGGATTTTTTGCTAACTCCCTTGCTAACACTCCTGCTAGCTCTCCTAGCCTTCTTAGATGAGCGTGTCGCGCACAAAAACCAAGTCGGATCATCCGAACTGTAAGGCTGATGGAAAGTCCACGAGTCTGTCAAAACCTCTTCAACATCTGGGTCT
The DNA here is from genome assembly GCA_014238625.1 of Alphaproteobacteria bacterium. Taxonomy (GTDB): domain Bacteria; phylum Pseudomonadota; class Alphaproteobacteria; order JABAAW01; family JABAAW01; genus JABAAW01. Next base: position 737 of record JABAAS010000137.1, read on the forward strand.
CCATCCACTAGCTTGTTATCCTTATCAAATTCCAAATGGCACTGCTTGCTAACGAACTCTACAGTAATATATTCGTAGCTAGCATCACTATCGCGCCTCGTAATTTTAGATTCCATGATCTCATGCAAAGAGATAGCTAGCCTATGACCAGACTTCTCGCGCTTTGCAATCTCTTCCACCATGCTGGATAGCAATTCTCCCTTTGCAATCAACGAGGTTAGCCTCGCCCTATCACCATCGGCATAAGCCTCTAAAATCATCGCGAACGCACCTTTTGCTCCTTCAAGGAAAGCCTTGTCGCTCATGGAGTCTGGGCTTG
>JABAAS010000138.1 GCA_014238625.1 Alphaproteobacteria bacterium
CGCCATTCTTTCTGAAAGCGCGTAGTTGTTTGAGGGGCTATATTATTATCCTTGCTCCCTGCTATTGCTCTTGCCTCACCTCTTCTGCTCGGCTTCCACATTGTCTATCCCTCTAGCTATCTCTCTACTCCCTATGTTGCTCCATCCCCTCTAGCTGCCTCTCCCACTCTCTCCCGCTTTCCACTCTCTCCCGCTTCCCACTCTCTCCCGCTTTCCACTCGCTCCCGCTCCCTTCTTCTGCTTCCTACACTTCGCACCTCTTGTAATACTCATACGAGAAAAATTTTTAACCTATCAGTCAAAATTCACAACAGAATAACGAACATTTTAGCAGATATTCTAAAGATGTTTAATTAGGAATGCAATATAAAAATATGTTTTTTTTTGCATTTTCTTGCATTTTTAAATAAATATACCGAACAGTGTATGTATAGCAAATTAACTAGCCAACGCAAGAATTATCGCCATTGCGCTAGCTATCGCTTGCTACAGCCTCTTCTATTGCTCTGTCGCCAAAACCTTTTTTATTGACAAGTAAAAAATCGTACATCATAATGAATTCTCGCAATAGAGTGAATTTGACAAAACAAATTCTCCCTATTACGCCAAAAATACACCAAGTGCGGCAGAGATCACAGAAAGAGTGTTGGTAGAATAAAAATGCTGCTCAAAAACTAAAAAGAGTGCTGAAAGAGTGATGATAGAGCTAGAAAAAAACTGAAAGAGTAAAAAAAGATCGTGAAAACAGACAGAGGCAACTAGGCAAACCGTCCTAACAATGGATAGTCGCTCCTCATCGTCTGCAAGATAGGCAGGAAGTCAGTAGTAGGACGTCAGTAGTAGGCATCGAGAGTAGACGAAAGAAGAGATAGGCAGAAGCAGGCAACAGAAGAAAAATAAGCAAGCAGAACAGCAAGCAAAACATTAAGGCAGGCAATAGAAGAGGAAAATACAGTGCTAAAACAACAAATACCGCAAATCACCGAATTAGGTGAAAGACTCGCAAATGACCCAAAACGCGAAGCCCTAGAAAACTTGCTCGCTCAATTGCCAG
>JABAAS010000139.1 GCA_014238625.1 Alphaproteobacteria bacterium
AGCGGCATTTTTGTCGAGAAAAGCTATGAGTTGCTCTCTTGTTATGAGGGCGCGTGGCTTGATTCTCCCGATTTGAGCGAGCAAGTCTGCTACTAGTCGCTGTAGTCTTTCGAGCAAGGATGAGTTATGGGATTTATTTTTGCGCAAGTTTTTTTCGACGAGTCTTTTTCTGCAGTTTTTTACAGTTTAGAGTATAAGGATGCCGTTTAGAGATTCTGTTCAGCGATGGCTATGTTATTATATAGTGTTTAATGTCTACTATAATGGCGTTTAAGGTAGTTTTTAGGCAATATTTGAGCTTATTATTTTTGTTTTTGTTGAGCCCTAGCTCGATTATTATCGATTTGTCTGTTGTTTTTCTTTTCGCAAAAAGCATATTGCTGACTTCGAGCTGCTATTTAGCAGTTGTTTAGCAAATTTTTTTATGCTAGCAAATGAATGCTTTTATTTATCATTCAGGAGAGGAACACCCATGGCAAGTAAGAATGAACAACATTGGGCAAAGACGAGAACGTTGATGTGGATAGTGCTAGGTATCTGGGCATTTTTCAGCTTTTTCATTCACGCATTTGTGAGACACTTAAACGAGATAAGCTTTTTAGGCTTTCCTTTTGGCTTTTACATGGCTTCACAGGGAGCGTTAGCGGCTTTTGTCGTTTTGATTTTTTGGTATTCGCATCGTCAAGGCAAGATCGACGAGGAGTTTGATTTTCACGAGAAGGGCGGGAGTAATTAATCATGGCTAAGAAAAAAGGATTTATCGAGAATTTAGGCAAGATTTATGGTTATTACACCGTAGGCTTTCTAGTATTTGTCGTTTTTATGGCTATTTTGGAACAGATTGGTGTTCCAAATAGGGTTATCGGGTATTTATTTGTTGCGATGACAATAAGTATCTACGCTGTTATAGGCGTTTTGGCGCGAACGGCGCAGGTTAGCCAATACTATGTAGCAGGTCGCGAGGTTCCTCCGGTTTTCAACGGGATGGCTACGGCTGCGGACTGGATGTCTGGTGCATCATTTGTTGGTATGGCGGGTTCTCTGTACATAC
>JABAAS010000013.1 GCA_014238625.1 Alphaproteobacteria bacterium
CGCCGTGCGGTGACGGACCCATTGACGCGCTACAAATATCGGAAGTTTAACATGCAGTTTCAGCTCGCACATCTCAAACGGCGAGTTATGGCGGTGACGCATTAGGTAGCGTATCAGGGCTCGGTCTTCGCGCAGTTTCTTCGTACCCTTGCCATACGAAACTCGCGCCGCCTGCACTATCGCCGCGTCAGAGCCCATGTAATCAACTAAGCGAACAAAACCTCGATTCAGTAGGCTGAATGGTTTGCCAAGCAGTAAACTCCGCGATAAACTCGCGCGCCGCTCGTCTGGAAACGCTGAAAGCGGACTAGAATCGTCACGCTCAAGACCATCGTCTTTGTGCCGCTCGCCTTCGGGCGGCAGGACTTGAGGATTAATTCGCTCGGGTACGCTGGTCAACTTGAGTATAGATAGTCGGTCGATTGTTAGTGCTTATAGCTTGCTTGTAGCACAGCTTAGCTTGAGGACGCGTGAAAAAATCGCAACTATTTTGCCAAAAATCTACATAAGACTCTATGTTGTAAAAAGTTATAAAAAAGTATCTAAACTGCTCGTTTGCTCGATGTGCCTAATTGTTTTGCTCGACAGCAGATAGCCAAACCAAACCGCGCAGTCTATCGCGCGCGCTAGGCAGAGCAGGCTCGCCACCAGAAGCTAAAAGCCTATCCTGCATCGCTCGCTCTACCATAAAGTCTGAACGAGCCGATGCCGTAAGCGCTCGCCGCTCAGGCAGACGAACACTGCGCGGGTTCACCGCTCGACCGTCTAAGTGAATCTCGTAGTGTAAGTGGGGACCAGTCGATAAACCGCTCGTGCCAACATAGCCGATTATATCGCCTTGTCTAACTCGCTTGCCTACAACAACACCCTTCGAAAAGCTACGCATATGAGCGTATAAAGTCGATAAATGCTCGTTGTGACGCAAAACAATATAGCGACCATAACCTCGCCTAGAATAATTACGCTTGCGCACAACTCCATCGCCCGCCGCAAGAATCGGCGTGCCTCGCGGTGCCGCAAAATCTACTCCCTTATGCATCCTCGTATAACCCAAAATCGGATGACGCCGAGCACCAAAACGCGAAGTCAAACGCAAACCACTCATCGGCGTGCGACGCAATAAACGCTTCGCTGGCTTGCCAGTCTCATCGTAAAAAGAATCCGTCGCAGATGAGCGATGGTAGCGGTACTGCTTGCCACTGCCAGTCGATAGCTCCGCCGTCTCTAGTCGCGCTTCCTCAAGGGCTCGCCATAAACCCCCAATGCCTAGCTCATAACGCTGGCTAACTAGCATGCGGAAATGCGCCCCTGCCCAAATGTCTCGTTGGAAGTCTACATCGTAGCTCATAACATCCACAAAGCGTCTCAATAGCTGTAGCGGAATGTCATGGCGGTAAGCCGTCTGATACAAACTGCCTTCAACCGCATGCTCGATAACTCGGTGCCGCGTGCGAGTCGGACGCTGCTCTTGGGGGCGACTGTTCTCGCCGCTGTTCTCGCCAATCTCAACACGCAACGAAGAGCTAAACAAAGAATTATTCGGAACCTTGGCATTCGCAATCGGCAGCAGTCTCGATATGCCAGATATGCTCGCTAACTTGATGTTCGCGCTATCGCTGTCGGAAGCCATAGCTCCGTAAGTCGTAGCTCTAAAAGCCAGCGCAGAAGAAATGCCAGAGCGCTCAATTGTAGCCTGAAGATTAGACGCAACTATGCGCTCGCCAAAAGCTATGAAAATACTCAAAAATAACGCTAGCGCAAATCCATAGGAAAACCTCTCTCGTTTGCGCAACTCGACTACCAACGCTTTGCTCAGGCGGATTAATATCAGAAAAATCGCTCGCGAAAATCTATATAAAATAAGGCTGTAGATGTAGATCAGTAGCCTTAACGAAAAAAATCGTCTGCGAAGATTAACGCGGGAAAAAATGGTGCGGACAAGCGTAACAAGCGTAACAAGCCCTCGTAAAAACGCTCGTAAAAATACTCGCAAAAATGCGAGCAGAAGTCTTTGCATTGTCGGTAAAAGAAAAGACCGCAATCTAAGCATATGGCTCATGAAAATTGAGAATAAGGTTTGCCGTACTTGTCCCAAGCATCTACCACAGTCTCTATTTCTACATCCTCATCCTCTGCTAAAGACAAGCCAAAAAAGATGCTAAAAAGCCTTCTAAAAAGCCTTCTAAAAAGCCTTGTCGTCTTTCTCAACAAGCCTAGCAAAAAATTATCCACAGATAGAGACGCAAAAACAACAAGGTTATACATCCTTATCCCGATATTTATTCTAGGGGTTGTTATAGGGTTTATCACAGGTTTATACATAAGTTCTCCTCCTATTATGCACAGAGTTATCCAGTGGAAACTCACAGGGTTATTAGCAAGTTATTAGCAGTTCATTAGAGAGTTATCCACATCTTACTAACAGGTTATTCACAGGCTAATCAACAGCATATCAACAGCATATCAACAATCTACTCACAAGTTACACGCAGAGTTATGCACAAATTACGCATAAGTTATCCACAGATCACACGTCGCACGAAAAGCCCGCTAACAGATTATTAAAGCTCATAAAGCTAATCATGAAAATACTCGCAAAGATATTCGCAAAAATACTCGCAAAAATCACTACAAGAATCTACGCAACTATACACCTCGACAATAGCCGTCTGCTACTAGCAAAACGCAAATTCCGTGCCTAATCCTAATGATAGTGCTAAAATATCTTACTCTGAAATAGACATTAGGGAACTAACGCAGTATCCGCAAAACCATAGTCCTCCTCTAAACCAAGCATTAAATTCATATTCTGTAACGCCATACCCGCAGCTCCCTTGCCCAAATTGTCGATTGCAGAAAATACAACTATCCAGCCAGGACGGCGATCAGCAAAAATCGCTAGCGAACAGCGATTCGTTCCTCGCAATAATTTAACAGACGGAACAGAACCATCTCGACAAATCTCGATAAAAGCACTGCCACTATAAGAGTTATCGTAAGCCGCTAAACAGCTCGAAACACTCTCGCCAGCACGAAGACGCAGGTACGAAGTCGTCAAAATGCCTCGATCCATCGGAACTAAATGCGGAACAAAGCTAACTCGCAACCGAGGCTGATCGCTAGAGCTCGACGAGGCAGAACTCGACGCTGAGTCCGACGAGGCGCTTGACCCTAAAGCCAACTCTAAACCCTGCTCTATCTCCGCAACATGACGGTGACCAGATAAAGAGTAGGCGCGGAAGTCCTCGTTGATCTCGCAATAGAGAAACTCCTCGCGCAAGCTGCGACCCGCTCCAGTAACTCCAGATTTCGCATCGATCGAAATGCTCGAGCAATCGATAAGAGGCGCCAATGGCAACAGCGCCAGCTGCGCCGCCGTAGCATAACAGCCCGGATTCGCTACTAAACGAGCCTTGCCGATGCTCGCCCTAAAATGCTCGCTCAATCCATAGACCGCCTCGCCCTGCAACTGCGGCGCGCCATGCGCCTTGCCATACCAATGCTCGTAATCAGCAAAAGAACTAAGCCGAAAGTCCGCAGATAGATCAATGATCCGTAGCGAGCTATAACGCCATAGCTCCGTTATTACCTCCTGCGTTGTGCCGTGCGGTAGGGCGCAAAAAGCTATGTCTATCGACTGCCAGTCAACATCCTGCCAGCGTGAAAACTTAGGCAAACCATTGGGCAAATCAGCAAATAGAGAACTTCCCGCCGACTGTCTGAACTGAGGCAGAACGCTCGCAACGCTCGCTCCAGCTCGCTGCGATGCCGTTACAGCCGCTATCTCTACATCGCCAGAAATTGCTCTGCGTAGTGAAAGATAACGCAGTAACTCCGCGCCGCTATAGCCGCTCGCGCCTAAAATCGCAACGCGTAAGCTCATAAAGGCTCTCTAAAGCAAGACAAAATAAAATAAGTCTGGCTAAAACAAGTCTGTATAAAACAAGTCATGCGAAAATAAAAGGGGTTATGTATTTTAGTGTGAAAATTGTTTTTTTGTAATAGCAGGTTGCAGGTAGCAGAAAATATACGAATCACCTAAACTCTCAATTCTCGCTTGTTCTCCGCTGTTTTTTTGCCTATGTCAAAGAAAATAAATCTCAAAAAACATCTTATTCCGTAATTTTGTGAAACGCTTCATACAAACAACCTTCACACATCGATTCCTTTCTAAAGGAACCATATCCGTTTTCGCAGGGGAAAGCAAAAATACCTCCCCCTCCAGGGTGGGGATAGGAACAGTCAATAAATGAGCAATGGTTGGGGAATTCTATTGGTTCGCTTCGTCCTCTTCCTCCTCCAATCCTCAAAAAAAGTTTGATGATGGGGTCTTCCTCTTTCCAGTCTGGGTGAGCTCTAAAAGGATAACCACAAGAGTCTCCCCTTCGGGGAGAAGTTAATTTGTGAATGGAATTTTTCCAGCTCCTATCATTAAGGGCTCTTCTCACTCTTTCGTGGTCTCGCCGAAGAGATTGCAAAAGAGCTTGTTCTTTGTTTTCTATAGACATCGTCAATTACTCACGAAACAAGCTACCTCACAAACTCTGTATAATAATATATATAAGCCTCAAAACAAATTTTCTAAAATAAAATGCCTAAACTAAATGTCCTACTTCACCGTCAAAACCATGATTAACTGACGACCCTCGGTTTGCGGCGGCGATTCTATCTTCGATAAATCCGCTAGCTCATCAACAACTCGCTGCAGCAATGCCTCCCCTAACTCCTTATGCGTGACCTCGCGACCGCGAAAGCGGAGTGTCACCTTAACCTTGTCACCTTCTTCTAAAAAACGTCGCGCAGAACGCATCTTCACCTCGAAGTCATGCTGTTCTATGTTAGGGCGAAGTTTTATCTCCTTAATGTCTATGTTCTTTTGACGGCGGCGAGCCTGATGTCGCTTCTTCTGCAGCTCATACTTATACTTGCCCAAATCCATAATCCGTACAACCGGCGGCGAAACTCCCTGCGCTATCTCGACTAAATCCAGAGACGAGTTGTCCGCCTCCTCACGCGCACGCGCTATCGAAACTATCCCCAAATTCTCGCCACTCGCCGTGATTAAACGCACCTGAGCGTTCGTAATATCATCGTTAGAACGAGGAACGCCCCTGCGCGGACGCGGTGCATCGCTAGTGGGAGGACGCGAAACTATTGCGAAATACCTCTAGTCATGGCTCAACACCTCGTGGAAGCGCAGACTCAAGGCGTAGCGCCTCAACCGCGCTCAGCAACGGAAGCTGTCCGCTAACCCGCTCTCTGCTATTAACGCTAGTAGAAGAATCGCTGTCCTGAGACGCATCGCTAGCCATACCAAAGCGACGCAACGAAACCGAACGCGAGACAGACTCCTGCTCGCCAACCACCGCTATGATAGGCACCTTGTGCGAACTATGCTCGCGAATCTTATAACCTATCTTCTCCGCTCGACAATCAACCGATACTCGCAAGCCCGCAGCACGAAAGATGCTCGCGCATTCCTCCGCATAGTCATCGCTCTTGTTCGTGATCGTCGCAACTACTACCTGAACCGGCGAAAGCCATAGCGGCAACGCACCTACATAATGTTCCATAACAATGCCGATAAATCTCTCCAAAGAGCCAAGTATCGCGCGGTGTAGTAAAACCGGATGGCACCGCTCGCCGCGCTCGTCTATATAGTACGCTTCAAGCCTGCGCGGTAACACAAAGTCAACCTGCCAAGTGCCACACTGCCAATCGCGACCCAAACCATCGCGTAAAACAAACTCTAGCTTCGGTCCGTAAAAAGCCCCCTCGCCTGAATTTAAGCTGTAGTCCAAGCCCGCAGCCAAAGACGCATCCCGTAACGCAGTCTCAGCCTTGTCCCATAGAATATCGTCTCCAGCTCGCTCGCTCGGGCGATCGGAAAATTTAACGCTGATATCGCTAAAGCCGAAATCTCGGTAAATGCTCTGCAGCAAAACGCAAAAACGCCGAGTCTCCTCCACAATCTGATCCTCACGACAAAATATATGACCATCGTCCTGCGTGAAGGCGCGCGCACGCATAAGTCCATGCAACGAACCAGATGGCTCGTTCCTATGCACAAGACCAAACTCCGACAAACGCAATGGTAGCTCGCGGTAGCTTACCAAACTCTGTTTGAAAATTTGCACATGACCAGGGCAATTCATCGGCTTCAGCGCAAATACGCGTTTGCCTCCGTCCGCAGAATCGTCTTGCTCCGAAATCGTATACATATGCTCGCGGAACTTTTGCCAATGCCCTGAGCGCTCCCATAAGCTGCGGTCGATCAATTGCGGCGTGCGTACCTCGCGGTAACCCTCATTCGCCAAGCGACTGCGGATGTAACGCTCGCAGGCGCGGTAAATAGCAAAGCCGCCCTCGTGCCAAAAGGCAGAGCCCGCCGCCTCCTCTTGAAAGTGATACAAGCCTTGTCCTAAACGGCGGTGGTCGGATAAGCGCGCTCGTTCAAGCCTAGACAAATACGCCGATAGCTCATCGCCTGTATGCCAGCAGGTGCCGCGCACGCGTTGTAGCTTCTTATCGCCGCCCTTCCAAACCGCCCCAGAAACGCTCAAAAGTTTGAATGCCGTGCCAACGCCACCAGTCGTCCCGCCATGCGGACCGCGACATAAGTCTAGCCAATCGCCTTGACGATAGATCGTGATAGACTCGTCTTCTGGCAGGCTGAGCACATGCTCCGCCTTCAAATGCTCGCCTCTTTCCGTGAAGTATCTATGCGCCTCAGTGCGATCCCATTCCTCGCGCTCGAAACTTGCAGCGCGACCTATAATCTCCCGCATCTTCTCCTCTAACGCCTCGAAGCAATCCGGCGTGAAGGGTTCTGCTCGCTCGAAGTCGTAGTAAAAGCCATCTTCGATCGCAGGACCAAAGCCTAGTTTCGCACTCGGGTAAAGGCTCTGCACCGCCTCCGCCAGAACATGCGCGCAATCGTGGCGCAAAATCTCTAAAGAATCAGGGGTCGGAGCCGAAGTCGCATCGGCGCGCGCGCTGGAGATCATTTCAGAACTTGGCTGGGAACTCGGCTGGGAACTCGGCTGGGAACTCGGCTGGGAACTCATAGCCCTATAGCCCATATCCGCCGCCGTATCCGAAACGCTAGCGTTCTCTATGCCGGCTTCTCCTGCGCCAGTCGCAACCATTGCCGCAGACCTAGTCAAAGAATGCCTCGTGAAAAAAAGCAGGCTGGGAAAACTCTGACCGAAAAAACGCTATTTGAGAAAAATTTGCGAGAAAAAAATCTACACGAAAAAACACCAAATAAAAAAATATCTGGCAAAATGATATTTGGCAAAATAATATTTGGCAAAAAAACAGAGGCACGCAAAGCCACACCAGAGCCCTCGTAACTACTCACCAACGCACCCCAAAGATATTCGACAAATCTATACCTACCATCGCTCGTTTCTATTCTTATCGCTCCCCCAAACACCAATATGCTACAGCAAAATAAACCTCAAGGCAAGTGCGGAAAAGCTCAATCGATACTCGTGCCAGCTACAACACCTACTAGCAACGTTAAAACGCCGAACAAACCCGAAATAATGATGCTCAAAGTAACCGAGCTAAAGATATCGAGACTACCAAATAAACAAGCGGTAAGAAAAGACAGCAACAGCACTAAACTGAAAAGTAAAAAAGTCCCCCGCAATGCCTCATGCACTATCTCTAAACGTTTGTTTTGTCTTGCCTCCTTATCTTTACTCTTGGGCAGAGTAATGCTTTTTTTAACCTCCAAATCAATAATCTTATTGGCATTAACATCTCTAGCCATAGCCTTAGCGAAATTGCTGTGTTTTTTAGCAGGAGGTTTTTTATTCTGCAGTAAGCCCATCTAACAAGACTAAGCCGCCTCGCATAACTTCTTATTATAGAAATCTCTAATATTCTCAAAATCTATAGGGTTTCGGATATGAGGGTCGATGTTCTTTTGCCAAACAGCAAACCAAGGACTTCCTCGCTTGTGCGTAATGTCAGAAAGAGCCATGTCTGACCAAGGTCCATACTTAACTACAGCCGAATCAACCAAGCTGTTAGCTTCCTCGTCTCCCAAGTCAATCTCCCTTCCCTTCTCATTTATAGCATCAGCTCCCCATTCGCTGTAACGGTGGTAGACAAAAGGAATCACGGGACCATAGGGCCAAGCCTCAAAGCCATCAGTAAAAAGCTTATTGCCAGTCTTGCCCGCATACCAGCCGTAAGAAAAAAACAACAGCTTCTGTAGCTTCATAGGTCTAATCGCTATTTTGTTACGCTTAGACATAAAGAAAACCCTGCTGATAACATCAGAAAGATTGCTCGTTACATTATCATTTGCCATAATTTTACTCCTATTTGATAATTGCTAAATAGGATAACATAATATAGGAAAAAATGCTATTTGCTACTAGTAGGCGCAAAAATGCAACACGCTTCGGCTGAAAAGTAATCTAAACGCGTTCCTCAATGCTTATTTGAGGCTTGTAGCGAAATGCGTTCGTAAATCTGTCCGATCCAATTCGAAAAAAGTAACTGCGCATAAGGACGCCACGAATTCGCTACCGCCGAACCAGGATTGTCTCCAGGAAAATAACCTCGCGGCAACTTGATGCTCGACTCCTTAACAATATCTCGCTGATACTCGCGACCCAATGTGTCCGCGTCATACTCAAAATGGTTGAATAAATATAAGCTCCGATTGTCAGAATCCTCTAAAAGACAAATGCCAGCCTCGTCCGAATCTATCAAAACCTCTAAACCGCGCGGTAAATCACTCTGCCGCGTCTCAGTATGGCGCGAAACCGGAACCGCAAAAGGCGCCTCGCCAAAACCCGCTAGCAACGCAGAGCTCGCTCGAAGACGCCGATGCGGAAATAAACCAAATAGCTTATCGCGCAAATCATGCTTCGGAACTCCATAACGATGGTAAAGTGCAGCTTGCGCAGACCAACAAACATACAAACAACCGCCCAATCTGCCCTCCGCAATACGAGAATCGCTCCAAGACATAATACGCGAAAGCTCGTCCCAATATGCAACATCTGGGAATGATAAATGCTCAACCGGCGCGCCAGTGATGATCAAAGCGTCAAACTCCTCATCTCGAACATCAGAAAAATAACGATAGAAATCTAGTAAGTGACGACGAGACGCCGTCTGCGACTCGTAGCTAGCTGTCCGCAACAATACTATCTCTACCTGCAATGGCGTGTTGCCTAACAAACGCGCAAACTGAGTCTCCGTAGATACCTTGTCCGGCATCAAGTTAACAAACAATATACGAAGAGCGCGTATATCTTGACGCAAAGCGTCGGTCTCCTCGATTAAACGAACGCCCTCGCGCGAAAGAATCGCCCGAGCTGGTAGATCGTCTGGAACCTTAATCGGCATCAAGTCAAAACTCTTTACTCAAGGATACTAACTCCAGAGACAGACCTTTAACCATAGCAAGCTCTTTAACCTAGCCCTTTAACCTATCTCTCAACCATCGCAGCAAGCATCTAGTGCCTGCCCGATGTCCGCAAGCAAGTCTTCCCTATGTTCTATACCAACCGATAGGCGAACATAGCCATCAGACGCTCCGCTCGCTACTCGATCCTCAGCAGAGAGCTGCGATTGAGTAGTCGAAGCCGGGTGAATAGCCAAAGTCCTAACATCCCCAATGTTCGCTACATGATAGACTAAACGCAAAGAATCTATAAAACATTTACCCGCCTCTACACCACCCTTCAACTCAAAGCCAATCAAACCTCCGAAACCACCAGATAAAACAGCTCGCGCATGATCGCGCTCAGTGCCCTCGAATAAACCAGGATAGACAACTCGGGATACTGCCTTATGCTTCAGCAAAAACTCCGCTATAACCTGAGCGTTATCGCAGATCGCAGACATGCGTAACGGTAAAGTCTCTAGTCCCTGCAATAGCAAAAAACTATTCATCGGTGATAAAGCAGAGCCAAAGTCTCGCAACAACACAACCCTCGCACGAAGAATGTACGCAATCGGACCAAGAGGCTTAACCGCCTCTGAAAAAATAGTGCCATGGTAGTTCGCATCCGGACTATTCAGAGTAGGAAAACGAGAGCCATGCTTGCTCCAATCAAAACGACCGCTGTCAACTATAAGACCACCGATCGAGTTACCATGACCGCCTATGTACTTCGTAAGAGAGTAGACTATGATATGCGCTCCTAAATCAAAGGGACGGCACAAAATCGGCGCAGCTGTGTTGTCAATGATTAACGGTATGCCCAAGTCATCGCTAATAGTACTGATCTCTCTAATCGGAAAAGGATATAACTTCGGATTAGCCAAAGTCTCCCCGTAAAATGCCCTCGTGCGATCATCACTCGCTCGACGGAAATTCTCAGGGTCGCTCGAATCCACAAAGCGAACCTCGATACCCATATCCTTCATTCCATTCGCAAATAAATTCCAAATACCACCATACAAATCACTCGAACTGACTATGTTGTCACCATTCCTCGCCAAATTCTGAATCGAAAACGCAGTGGCAGATTGACCAGAGCTAACTGCTAATGCCCCAACACCTCCCTCAAGCGCTGTGATGCGCTCCTCTAAAACCGAACTCGTCGGATTCATTATTCGTGTGTAAATGTTGCCGAACTTCTCTAAACCAAATAAACTGGCAGCATGAGCAGTGTCGTCAAATTGATAAGCTACAGTCTGGTAAATAGGAACCGCAACAGATCTTGTCGTATCGTCCCTTCTATAGGCTGCGTGCAACGCAAGCGTCTCTGGACGCAATTGTACCTTCGTCATTGTAATCTCCTTTAGCTTCCAAAATATCCCCCGATGCCCCCCCCATAAAATCGCCCCAAAGTGAACCTCGCAAAAAAATTAACCTATGAAAATTAACTTAGGAAAATTAACCTATGAAAATTAACTTAGGAAAATTAACTTAGGAAAATTAGGCTACATCTCGCAAATCCAGCTACAGCCATAAGTAAAATCAGCTATAAAACAGCCTCTAATACAAGCATATAGCATAGGAATCCCTGCCGTAGCAAAAACTAACGATAAGGCAATCCTGCTAAACTAGACTAATGAAAATTTTTAGCAAGTTTTTTTTATAATAAAACCGTGTTTTTTTGCTACAAAGCAGAAAACGGCACCGAAATATGTACTCTTCTGCAAACGGATATTATACCATCAAAACTAACGACAACTTCTCGTTAGCCGTGCGCGCTCGCAAAAAAAGCAAGCAGAATAATGAAAAACAAAATATCGGAATCTTCTTCTGCTGCGGATATACATCAGACCTAACTGGAACTAAAGCTACTCGCTTGTTCAACATCGCTGAACAAAAAAATATACCAGCAATGCTATTCGATTATCGAGGACACGGTAAGTCCGACGGAACAATCGAAAAAGCAACCATAGGACAATGGATCGATGATAGTCTCGCCGTCTTCGATCATGCTTGCTCGGAGATTGCTCCTCGTTGGATAGTCATTGGCTCATCGATGGGGGGGTGGATCGCTCTGCATATCTTGAAAGCGCGAAGAAAAAATGTCGCCGCAATCTTGCTCATCGCTCCAGCACTCGACTTTCCAGAAAAACTACTCCTACCCTCCTTCCCCAAAAGCGAGCAAAAAAAAATACAGGAGGGTGGCTCAGGAAAGTGGTGCCAAGAAGGTAAGACTCCAGAGCAAGGATACATACTAACAAAAAAATTCCTCACAGAAGCTCGAAAACACCATCTGCTCGATAAACCAAAAAAAATAGCATGCCACGTCGCCGTGAGAATGATCGCAGGCTTGAATGATGATGTCGTACCTTTTCTACATATGATAGAATGTTTCAAAATTATAAAAGCAGAAAATGCACTCGCAATAGTCGTGCAACAAGGAGACCATATGCTCTCGCGCGAACAAGACCTAATCTTGATCGAAAAAACTACACTAGAATTGCTCGATTGCGCAGAAAAACAAGTCGTCCAAAATAATTAAAAATATGGCAAAATGAAGCATAAACTAAAAAAAATACAAATAGCATGAAACAAATAGCAAAAAGATACGCAGCTATCGACCTAGGTACAAATTCATGCCGAATGGTCGTAGTTCAGCATATGCCAGGACGTAGCACTCCTTTCAAAATACTCGACGCAGCTAGCGTGCCAGTATACTTGGGCGAAAAACTCGCAGTGAGCGGAAAACTCTCCGAGCAAGCTATGCAACGAAGTATAAAGGCTCTCGAAGGATTCGTTCGAAAATTCGAAAAGTGGAAGCCAAGCAGAATGATCGCAGTCGCTACAGAATCTTTCCGTCGAGCAGAAAATAGTCAAGAGCTCGTAGATGAAATACGCGAAAAACTCAAAATCGACTTCGATATAATCTCGCCGCAAAAAGAAATGCACTTCGCTCTACTATCTTGCAGAAACCTACTGAAACCAGGGAAACCTTTCGGCCTGCTCTTCGATATAGGCGGCGGTAGCTTGCAAATAGCATGGCTCGATATGCAGAAAAATAAAAAACCTCAAATCATAGACATACTATCTCTCCCAAGCGGCTTGGCTATTCTTAAAGATAAATTCGGTATAGACGACATCGACGACCAAAAACTCGAAGATATAAGGTTGTCCATCGTAGATGCTCTAAAAGAATTCAACCAGAAAAATAATATCTCCGAAAATATCGAAAATAATAATATCTCATGCGTAGGCGCTTCCGGGGTTCTGACATCGCTAACTTGTCTCCAATACGGATACGAAAAATACAATCGAAAACAAATCGACGGAGAACAGCTACATATCGAAAGCGCATGCCATGTCGCTAACCATATCAGAAAACTCGGGCGAAAACAGCGCGCCGCATACGGATGTGTCGGAGTCGATAGAGCAGATATGCTCGCCGTCGGATGTGCTATCGTCATTTGCCTCTTCGAGCAATTCCCTCTCTCTAATATCGTCATCGCAGATAGAGGGCTGCGCGAAGGTATTATCACTGAAATAATCGACCAAGAAGAAAGCAAAATAGAAGAAAGCAAGCTAGAAGAAAGCAAGCTAGAAGAAAGCAAAACCTAATACTTGCAAAAATAAACAGCACCAAAAACAGCCATGAATAAAGCAAGGTTGATAGGATTCACCGTTCCTAAAAAAAATAGCGAAATTAACAAAAAAGCTAAAAGAAAAAGTATATACCAGCAAATAACTAATCATAAGACCGATAACAACAATACCTACAGCAAACCAGACCGATTCGCTCTCGCTAGATTCAATCGCGATAGATTCAATTCTCAAAAATTAGCCGAAACAAGAGAAACTCCATATCGTAGCCGTGCCGCATTCAAGCTGCTCGAAATAGAAGACAAATACCAAGTCTGCGCACAAAAAAAACGCATAGTAGACCTCGGCGCAGCTCCAGGTGGCTGGTTGCAAGTCGCCTTAGAGATAGCTCCAAATGCAAAATTACTCGGAATCGACCAAAAAACCATAGCTCCACTCAACGAAAACTCCGCAGCAGAGCGCCTGCATATAATGCAGGAAAATCTGCAAAATCAGGAAAAATTCCCAATAATAGCTGAAAATATCATAAAAATGCTCGGCGGAAAGCCAGACTGCATAATATCCGATATCGCTCCTAATACCATAGGCGCAGCGCAAATCGATAACGATAGATTCGCCTGCTTGCTCGAAAATATAATGCCACTCGTATATCAATTGCTCGATCAAGGTGGAGACTTCCTAACAAAACTAAGGCACTCAGCAGCTGAAAAAGACTTGCTAAATAACCTTAAAGCTCGATTCTCTAAACTACACTTGATAAAACCGCAGGCTAGTAGAAAGTCGGCAAACGAAATATATCTACTCGCCAAAAAATTCCATAGCTCAACGCATAAAAGCTCGAAGATAGAAGCGTGAAAATATACATCCCCGCGCCGGATGCTATAGCTTGTGATTAATAAAGAAATCCCCACGCCTTTGGAGGGAGGAGGTAAGCGTGGGGATTTCATAAAGCGTCATATTGCAAAGTCGCTCTTGTAGCTCGCTCTTGCAAAGACATGTGTTAGTCTAACCAGAGGCGAACTATTGTCCAATCACATGCTCGTGATACCCCTTCACAATTTCTTGATGAAAATTCACTCGCGCTAGTCGCAATATATCTGCTCGCTAAAAAAATTCTATGCTCGAAGATAGAAGCTCGAAGCTAGAAGATCGAAGATAGAAGCTAGAAGCGTGAAAATATACATCCCCGCGCATGATGCTATAGCTTGTGATTAATGCAGAAATCCCCACGCCTTTGGAGGGAGGAGGTGGCGTGGGGATTTCTTCAAGCGTCATATTGCAAAGTCGCTCTTGTAGCTCGCTCTTGCAAAGACATGTGTTAGTCTAACCACAGGCGGGCTATTGTCCAATCACATGCTCGTGATACCCATTCACAATTTCTTGATGAAAATTAACTCGCGCTAGTCGCAATCTGAGCTAATCTATGAGCTAATTTTGGGCGGAATAACTGCCATATCCTATAGGACGCCTAGCAAAAAACTCGACAACAGCGCATCTCTCATGTCCATAGTCAAGCCAGTCAAAGCTAGTAAAACAAGCAGAGCAAGCAGAACAAGCAGAAAGCCCGACGAACCCGAAAAACGACGCGCCACATCCTACGCACCGCTCGCAATAGGTAGTCTCGCCGCCTCGCTAACTGCCAAAGTCGCTAGAAAAAAACCACATGTGAAAATGCTCGAAATCGTCGACAAAAATTGGCGCGAAATCGTTCCGCAAGAACTAGTCGCAAACTTCGCAGAACAAACTCGACCACTCAAGATCGTATATGTCAAAACACTAAAAAATCAAGCAACAGAAGCCAGAAAATCACTCAAAAACTCATCGACAATCTCGAAAAAAAAAGCAACCCTGACCATAGCCGTAACAAAAGGCTTCGCACCAATCGCAATACATCAGCTAGATCAAATCATCTCGGCGCTAAATACATACCTCGGTGAAGAGGTCATCGAGACTATAGTCCTCAAGCAGAAAAATACGCTCGAATAGCAAGCCAGAGTTAGCCTAGAAACTCTCCTAGTAACTATAGAGTCTTGCTGGTACCTAAAAAGTCACGCGGATCGCTGTCGTCCGGGTGATTGCCGCCGCCCCTGCTACCACTACCGCCAGAACCTTGCTGGCTACTGCTTCTGCGAACATCTCGATCTGAACCTGAACCGCGTCCATCAGGCTTGCCGCTGTTGCGACGTGCGCGCCTCGGGGCTGGTTGTTCCGCTATCACAGCCGTATCTAAAGATTCGGCATTGCTGGGAGCTGTTGCATCGGGCGGGCTGGAGGTAGGCGAATCATCGTGCGGATCATCTCTTTGGTAATCTCTTTGGTAATCTCTTGGGTAATCTCTTGGGTAATCTCTTGAGTCCCCCCTCGAATCTCTTCTTGAATCTCTTCTTGAATCACCGCCACCATCAGAAAAACGTCGCGATGGAGAACCCGCAGAACGACGGCGAGTGTGAGGCCTCCTGCGATCAGAACTCGATGGAAAATCATCGTCCGCAACATTGTCCGAAACCCTCGAAGAATCCTTCTCAAGAGAAGAAGCAGATCTCGAGCTATCAGACGAAATAGGAAAACGCGAAATCTTCGATTCGCCAAAACGCAAGCTCGAGTCAAAAGATACATCAATCCGCACTCCATAACGCTCCTCAACCGATAATAAAGCCTCTCGTTTCTCGTTCAAAAATGCTAACCCTAACTCAGGTACCGTGCGCAACTCTAAACCCTCGTTCTTGCCTAGCCTCTCTGCCTGCTCCTCTAGCAAACGCAAAAAGCCCAATAAAACCATATTGCGCGCAGGTACATAACCAGTGCCTCCGCAACTCTCACAAGGTAGGCTCGCACGCTCAACAATCGTAGGGTGCAGACGCTGGCGCGATAACTCTAAAAGGCTGAAGTGACTGATCCTACCCATCTGAATGCGCGCTCGATCTACGCTAAGCAGATCCCGCATGCGATGCTCAACTTCATGGCGCGCGCGGTTACCATCCATGTCGATAAAGTCAATCACTATCAATCCAGCTAAATCCCGTAGACGCAACTGACGCGATATCTCCTCCGCTGCCTCCAAATTAGTGCGCAAAGCCGTGCCCTCTATGTGACGCTCTCGAGTCGACTTGCCTGAGTTAACATCTATCGAAACAAGAGCCTCCGTCTGCTGCAATACTATGTGACCGCCAGAACGCAACAATACCCTAGGGCGATAAATCGCCGCTATCTGACCCTCAACTCCATACTCCTCAAATAGCGATTTGCCTCCCGTCTTATGCAGCTTAATACGACGCGTGTGCGACGAAACCATGCGACCCATTACAGTTCGCGCAGATTCCCAAGCCGATTTGCCAGATACTACTATCTCGTCAACATCGCTCGTATGCATGTCGCGCAAAGTCCGCGCGATAAGATCTCCCTCCTCGTGAATCAGACTAGGCGCCGTCGCGCTCAAAGTGCGCTCGCGAATACCATTCCATAGCGAAAGTAGATACTCGTAGTCACGAGATATCTCCTGCTTCGTGCGACCTCGAACCGCAGTGCGTACTATAACCGACATCGAAGCTGGAACATTCAAAGAAGTGATAATATCTCGCAAACGCTTGCGCTCGCCAACATCCTCTATCCTACGACTGATGCCACCACTGCGAGTAGAGTTCGGTATCAAAACACAGCAACGACCTGCTAACGATAAATAAGTCGATAAAGCCGCTCCCTTCGTGCCTCGTTCCTCCTTGATAACCTGAACTAGCAACGGCTTCTCGCTCGTCAAAACCTCCTGTATCTTATATTGGCGGTGAGGGTC
>JABAAS010000140.1 GCA_014238625.1 Alphaproteobacteria bacterium
CTTTTTGGTGGTAGTGCCGCATACGATCTTAATAATCTCCTTAACCATTATTTTGCTGAAAATACTAGATGCTAGCAAAGCATCAGGGGTAAAGAAAAACTCAGGAGGCGGCGGCGCGGTGAAAAGCAATGTTGCTAGAACAATGGCTGCAAAGGCGAGTGCGAGGGCTAAAAACTAGGGTACGGAGATGATGATATATTTACTGACTATCTCACTAGGTACAATTGCTAGCGTTGCGACCTATTCCTGCGTCTATTTTCTCTACGGCAGGTTAGGGCGTATTTCGTTTCTCAACCCAGTATTTGTGTCTGTGTTGTTTCTTTCGTCGGTGCTGTATTTTGGCAGATTCGATGTAGTCGGCTTCCAAGCCTCGTCCGGTTTGCTTTTGACGCTACTACCGATGTGCGTTTGTGCTCTCTCTATGCCGATATACCGCCGTCGCCGCGAGATAGCGCGTCATGCGCGCACTTTGTTTGCTGCGGTCTTCTGCGTTACTTTATGCAGTGGTATCTCGGTTGTATTGCTAGGCTTTTTACTACATAGGGAAAACGCGAGGTTGGTTGGCGCGATGCTACCGAAATCGATTACGGGTCCTGTCGCGCAAGATATCGCGTTTGCAATAGGAGTAGATGCCTCGCTTGGCGGTGCTGTTGCTATATCGACTGGTATTTGTGGTTCGGTTTTTGGCTCAATGCTTTTGAAGCGCTTTGCTCGACAACATCCAGAGATAGGCGGGATAGCCATCGGTGCCTCTACGCATGGCATTGCAACTGCTCAGCTTTTTTCCGAAAAACACCATGTTGCAGGTACTTACGCGGGTTTAGCGATGGCATTATGCGCCCTTTTTGGGGCTCTGGCGTTACCGTTGCTATGGTTTTTTCTCAACCCTTTGCTGTTCGGATAGGTCAGCAAGGATTGCTTTTAGAGTGGTGTTACGCTAAAAGTGGGCGCATTGCTGAAGTTTTTTCATTAGTTTCAAGAGGATGTTGTGAGCGAAGAATCAAAATCTAGTTTATTGTCGGGACGCCGTGGCTTGATCATGGGGGTTGC
>JABAAS010000141.1 GCA_014238625.1 Alphaproteobacteria bacterium
TTACGCGCGGGACTGCAAATCCCTGAATGCCGGTTCGATTCCGGCTCGCGCCTTTTTTATAGGATTTGATTTTATTATTTGTGGTTATAGTGCTCTTGTTATTTGCTTTATATTTTTGTTATTTTATGTATTGTTATGTTGTTTTGGGTCGTTAGCTCAGCTGGTTAGAGTGCCGCCTTGACATGGCGGAGGTCGCTAGTTCGAGTCTAGCACGACCCATACTTTTTCTTTTTTGCGTTCATCGTATTTAGTGGATGCGCTTTTGTGCGCTGTCGCTTTTATCTACGGCTGCGAGTTGTAGATTTTTTAGTTTTGTTGCTCTTCGCTGTCGTCGCTTTGTTGCTCTTCGCTTTCTAGTTTTTTCTCGCTTTCTTTGCTTTCTGAGTCTGCACTTTCGTTTTCGCTAGTTGCTTCGCTTTCGTCGTTTTTTTCGCTAGCTGCTTCGTTTTTGACTACTTCTGTTTCTTTTGAGTCATCATTTTTTTTATCTATTTTTTTGCTATTTTTGTTTGCGCCTGCTTTTTCTAGTGCGTGTTTTTCCTCGATGGCTTTTCCGAGAATATCTCCGAGAACTGCGCCTGCATCGGAGCTACCGAAAGTTGACTTTACGACTTCGCCTTCGGCTACTTCGCGTGCTTTTATGGAAAGGTTTATTTTCCGTTGTTTTTTGTCGATAGCGACTACCTGCGCGTCCACTTTTTCGCCTGGTGCAAAGCGGTCTGGTCTTTGTTCGCTACGATTTCGAGCTAAATCTGGTCTTCGAATGAATGATTCTATTTGTTTTCCATCGTCGGTTTTGAAGTTTACGAGTATTCCGTTTTCTTGAACTTTTACGACGGAGCAAGTTATAATGTCGTCTTTATTTATGGATTTGACGGCGTTTTGGAATGGGTCTTCTTCGAGTTGTTTTATGCCTAATGCGACTCTTTCTTTTTTGATATTTATTTCGAGTATTTTAACTTTTACGACGTCGCCGCGATTGTATGACTTCAGAGCTTCGTCGGGGTTTCCGTCCCAGACGAGG
>JABAAS010000142.1 GCA_014238625.1 Alphaproteobacteria bacterium
GAGACAGGGCAAGTTTTACGAGAGGTAGTTCTACGAGGGCAAGTTTTACGAGGGTCAGCTCTACGGGGGCAAGTTTTACGAGAGGTAGTTCTACGAGGGCAAGTTCTACGAGAGGTAGTTCTACGGGGGCAAGTTTTACGAGGGTCAGCTCTACGAGAGGTGGTTTTGCGAGAGGTAGTTCTACGAGAGATAGTTTTAGGAAGTGTAGTTTGTGTAGGTAGTAATGTGTGTATGCGGAGTTGTGGCTGTTTATTTTTGGTGCTATTAGAATTTCAACAGATGCAACAGATTTCAACAGATGAGGACTACAAAGGAGACGAGACTTTTACGATGATCAAGTAGTAAGCCGAACCATTTGCTCACAAACCCCTCCCTCTCTCCATCTCTCCCTTTTTTCCTCTTTTTCTCTTTTCCTCTCTTACTCTTTTCCTCCCTCCCTTGAGTGCGCTTTGCGTATATTTCCTTCATAGAACAAACATACAGACCAGCCATGCTAGCAAAACTTTTATCCTTCTATCATAACGAGCCGCATATTTTTGTTTTGAGAGCTGCGGTTTCTTTGTTATTTGCGGTTACTTTTCTTGCTTATTTTTTCGATAGCGACCCTTTTGAGTATGCTCCTTTCAGATTTTTTCTGCTAACCTGCGCTTTTGTGATCCTTTTTTTCAAGGATGGGAGGCGGAGAGCGACTGCCTTGTCCTCCTAATAGTGCCTTCTTTCTTGTTGAATAGTGCGGTGGCTCTTTTTGCAGGTAGCCTTGTCAGCATTTTAATTTTTTTTGAGGAGCATTGGCAAATATATGATTTTCCCTTTGAGCATTTGCTAAGCACTTGTCTTCTTTTCTGGCTTTGGTTTAAAGTTGAAAACGAGCAAGAAAAGCCAGTATCATAAAAGCACGGACAAAAGCACATAGCCCCCCATTCATCCCTCATTAGCCTTAACATTAGAGTTTGTCTTTTTTCTTGTCATTTTTGCTGAATGATGCGC
>JABAAS010000143.1 GCA_014238625.1 Alphaproteobacteria bacterium
TTCACCGAATCGGAAGAGGAATTATTCGGCAAAACACAAAACGGCATCCCGCAACAGATACTCGACTTACCGATAACACAGCATGGCGGAAGCCACACGGAATACGGCTTTATGCCACAGCAATTCTCTCGTGAGAAGTTTGCAGCAGCCCTGCGTCTCTTGTTGCGAGAGCAAGTTGGTTTAGCTGTTCCCGCCACACAAAACGCGGAGAGCTTGACTAAGACTTGGCGCGAGCGACTTGAAAAACCTCTGCAAGATTTCTTGCGAAATGCGCCCTTCGCAAGGCAAAAAGACTATAGCGAGCTGGCAACCAGCTTCATCGAGAAGATACTCGGAACGCTACAGGGCAAAACGGCGGGGCAAGATACGCAAAACACGGAGGAAAGCGAGTCCCCGCCCGAAGAAGAACAAACCTCACAAAGCGAGCCACCAGAGCAAAACGAACAGCATCAAGCAGATCAGCAACAAGAGCAAGAACCCGAAAGCGATGAGTTGTCGGACGATGCACTCGCACTATTCGGATTGTCGCAACTAGACGAAGAGGAGGCGGGGCAGATGAGCGAGCAAAACCCTAGTGCCTTGGATACCTCGCAGGATGACTTCGGCTACCGCGTCTTCACGACAGCCTTTGACCGCATCGAGCATGCACGCGAGCTAGCAGACAGCGATGAGGAGACCGAACGTCTGCGACGTACCCTCGATGAAAGTTTGCTCCCGATGCAAGCGATGGCGGCGCGTTTTGCAAACCGCCTACAACGAAAACTTTTCGCTCGTCAGCGCAGACGCTGGGAGTTCGACCACGAAGAGGGTATCTTGGATGCTGCCCGTTTAGCTCGCGTAGTTATCGACCCTGCAGCACCACTCGCCTTCAAGCGCGAGAGCGAAAGCGATTTTAAAGATACGATCGTAACACTCCTTCTCGACAACTCTGGCTCTATGCGTGGCAGACCCATAATGCTCGCTGCTATGA
>JABAAS010000144.1 GCA_014238625.1 Alphaproteobacteria bacterium
TTTATGGCTGGTGGGAGAAAGAGCGACTGGCTCTGGCGACCCCTTCTTTCTAAGACGTTACGCTTTCGATATTCTAAATGATATTATGTTTAGTTATAGTCCAGAGGATAATTACAGCCTGCCATTACGATCAATTTTTGCTGAAGCAGTGCAAATTGTTGGGGAACAGAAAAATTTAGAAACCCAGAATGATTTCATAAATATTATATTATTTATGCTCGAGCGTATGCGACAATGGGTAAGTGATAAATATAAGGACATAAGAGCAGATTGCATCGAGGCTATAATATATGATTACGGGGTTGGTAATCAAACTGATAAAGATTGTAATATATTGAAAATCCTTAACTATATTAAAATATTAAATGGGGAAATGAATAAAAACAATCATCTATCAGAAATTTTTTATCGATTGCAAGCCATCCTTCCTGTTTCCAAAAACATGTATTTAAAATACCAAGCACCAGACGAATCTTTATTTGAAAAGCCAGAAGAAAAAGCACTATTTGCATGCTCAAAGGATATTATAATGGAAAGTGACACTTGGAGAGCACTAAGTTTTAAGCAAAAATTAGAAAGCCTAGCAAGCCTAAAAGATGTGCTCGATACCTTCTTCGATAAGGTGATGGTCAATGCCGAAGACGAAGCAGTGAGAGAAAATCGTCTCAACCTGCTCTATGGTATCTATCGAAGGTTCGGCGAGCTTGCTAATTTTAGGAAAATCCACCATAAAGACACTCAGCAAAAAGGCAAAAATCAAAGTCAACAGCAAGACAAGATACAGAGCCATGCCTAGCAATTCTACGCAAAACTCACCTGCTACAAAACTAGTCTATCGCTTCGGTAAAGAGCATAACGAAGGCAGCGCAGGCATGCGCAACCTGCTCGGTGGCAAGGGGGCAAACCTATGCGAAATGGCAGAAATCGG
>JABAAS010000145.1 GCA_014238625.1 Alphaproteobacteria bacterium
ACCAAATTGACTTTCCAATTCGGCAATTCTAGCTACTTCATCTGCCAACATTAAATGTGGGAAGAATCCAGCGCCCATTTTATTACTGATCCAGAAAACAGGAAGCAAGTATGCTATAATTAACACAATGTATTGTGCAACCTGAGTCCAAGTAACCGCTCTCATTCCACCAAGCATAGAACAAATTAATATACCTGCTAATCCAACATACACAGCAATCTCAAAAGGAATATATAATGCCACTGAAGCAATAGTACCTGTTGCGTTAATCTGTGCAGTCACATATGTGAATGAAGCTACAGTTAAAACTAGAACAGCAGATAGTCTTGCTATGTTACCACCATATCTTGTACCTATAAAATCTGGAACTGTATAACATCCAAATTTTCTTAAGTAAGGTGCTAACAAAGAGGCTACTAGTACATATCCACCAGTCCATCCAACTAGTAGAGCCATATAACCGTATCCTTTAAAATAAATACCACCAGCCATTGCAACGAACGAAGCACCAGACATCCAGTCCGCTGCAGTCGCCATCCCGTTGAATACTGTTGGAACTTGTCTTCCAGCCACGTAATATGCATCTAATTGAAGTGTTCTTGATAGATAACCAATAACTGCATAGATACCTACAGTAAATGCTACGAAAGCAATTCCTATTGCTTTTGCAGACACGCCTGCTTGTTCCGCAATTGCCATTATGATTATGAATACAAGAAAACCTCCTGTATATATTCCATAAACTTTTGGTAGATTGTCTATGAATTTACCTTTAATCATTTGTCATCCTCTCTTTCAGTATAACCAAACTCTTCATCTATCTTCTCTTGTCTACCTGCAAACCAAAAAATCAATATTACAAATGCTAATAGCGATCCCTGACATGTCATATAGTATGATAAAGGATATCCAAGTGGTTT
>JABAAS010000146.1 GCA_014238625.1 Alphaproteobacteria bacterium
GCATACCTTTTTCGTCTGACTTTGAGAGCATATCTGTGCATGTTGGGGGACCTGTTGAGAGCAGCCGAGGTTTTGTTTTGCATTCGCCCGATAAGAAGTTTAGCGGCACGATAGAGCTAGGCGAGCTAGCGATGACGGCTTCTGCGGACATATTGAAGCATATAGCTGCGGGCAAGGGACCGAAGGACTATGTTTTTCTTCTTGGCTACGCTGGTTGGGGTACGGGTCAATTGGATAAGGAGATAGCTAGCAACGCGTGGCTTCATCTTCCATTTGACAGCGATCTTATTTTTGGCGAGGACAATAAGGACAAATGGTCTCGCGCGATGGATCAGCTTGGCATTTCGCCGCACTTACTCTCTGGAGTTTCAGGCAACGCTTAGTTTTTTGTAGAGGGTTTATCTTTGATGAGTGGTTAGCTTTTGCGCGAGTATATTCTCGCCCGCGCCATTAGTACCCCTAGGGGCTTTACTTTTGCTCTATTTTTCCTCGATCTCTGCGAAGGGGTCTTCTGTTTGAGTTTTATTTTCGCCTCTGCCTGCGTTCCCTCCTGCGTTCCCTCCTGCGTTTCCTTGAGCGGGTCTACTAGTATTTCCGACTTTTTCACTTTTTGCTTGTTCGATGTTTAGGATTTGCAATGCTCGGTTGTATGCGTAGAATCTTCTAGCTGTCACGTACAGGTCGATGGCACCCTGCTCTATTGCTTCGATTTGCTTTATGGCTTTTCCGTATGCGTCGAGTCCGACTAGCATAGCGAGTCCTATGGATATTCCCTGTCCGTAGTATGGAATTATGTATTGAGCGGGGTTTGCGAATTGGTTTATGAGGAAGGAGTCGATGATGTCTCCTGCTGTATCGCGAGTTGATGAGGGAGCGACTAGGAACAAGTAAGCCCCTGGTTTTACTCCGTATA
>JABAAS010000147.1 GCA_014238625.1 Alphaproteobacteria bacterium
GCGCCAAGACTGCGTAATAGTAGATAGTTTATTAACAAATGAGTCTCTCCATGTCTCGTAGACCATTTCGTCTGCTGGCAGTTTTTGCCATAGCTCTTGTCCTCGCCTTGCCTTTGTCGTTGCCTTTTGCGTATGAAGCTCAAGGTCAAAGCACCGAAGAAATTTTCCAGCAAGCAGTCAAATTTTATGAGAAGAATGACTATACAAAAGCCGCTTCTTTACTTCGCAAGGCAGCAGAACAAGGGAATGATACGGCACAATATAATTTGGGTTTGATGTATAAAGAAGGCAAAGGGGTTAAGCAAGATTACAAGCAAGCAGCCGAATGGTACCGTAAGGCAGCAGAACAAGGACATGCTCATGCGCAAAATTCTTTGGGTACACTGTATGAAAAAGGCAAAGGAGTTAAGCAAGATTATAGGCAAGCTACCGAATGGTATCGCAAGGGAGTGGAACAAGGACTTGACTTGGCGCAAAATAATTTAGGCGCTCTGTATGCAAAAGGGAAAGGGGTTAAGCAAGATTACAAACAAGCATTTGAGTTGTACCGTAAGGCAACAGAACAAGGATTTGCTGGGGCGCAACATAATTTAGGCGCATTGTATGAATCTGGCAAAGGAGTTAAGCAAGATTACAAGCAAGCAGTCGAATGGTTTCGCAAGGCATCCGAACAAGGATTTGCTGCAGCGCAACATAATTTAGGCGTGCTATATGCAGAAGGCAAAGGGGTTAAGCAAGATTACAAGCAAGCTGCCGAATGGTATCGCAAGGCAGCAGAACAAGGGTATGCTGGGGCGCAAAGTAATTTAGGCGTATTGTATGAATTTGGCGAAGGAGTTAGTCGAGATTACAAGCAGGCTGCCGAATGGTTTCGCAAG
>JABAAS010000148.1 GCA_014238625.1 Alphaproteobacteria bacterium
GGCGATGCGGCGTTTAGGAGGTGATGTGGTATCGCTTGCAGCGCATGACATGCAGTTAGAGCGTGGGGAGACGCCTGGTGATACGGCTCGTGTGCTATCGCGATATGCGGATGCGCTGTTGTTACGCACGGACGAAGCGTCAAGACTGCAAGCGATGGCGGAGTCTTCTAGGGTATCTGTAATCAACGGCTTGACTCGTTTGAGTCACCCGTGTCAGATAATGGCGGACATTATGACTTTTGAGGAACGGCTGGGCAGGATTGATGGTGAGAGGTTAGCGTATTTTGGTGATGCGAGTAACAATGTAGCGGCGACTTGGCTTCAGGCGGCGGGGGTTTTTGGTTTGGAGTTATGCTTTGCTTGTCCTGAGTCGCACCGACCTGAGGCGGGGCTTGTTGAGCGAGCGCGAGGGAATGGTGCGAAGATAGTTATAACGGATGATCCGTTAGCGGCGGCTAATGGTAGCCGAGCGATAATGACGGATGTATGGGTATCGATGGGCGATGATGCGCGTAGAGCGCCGCACAATGCATTAGCGGGCTATCGTGTTGACAGCAAGGTTATGGGGGGAGCTAGAGCTGATGCGATATTTATGCATTGTTTACCTGCGCATAGGGGCGAGGAGGTTACGGAGGAGGTATTGGAGGGTGAGAGTTCTGCTGTATGGGACGAGGCGGAGAATCGCTTGCATGTGCAGAAGGCTATATTGCTATGGTGCTTGGGAGCTGATAATCTTTTCAGTAGCCTAGAACTAGGCTAGAGCTAGGCTAGAACTGTTACGTACTTCTTACTTGAGATTATCTAATGGGGATCGCGCTTAGGCGAACATCCCTAAAAACATAAGATTCTGTGCTTTATATTGC
>JABAAS010000149.1 GCA_014238625.1 Alphaproteobacteria bacterium
CGCGTCTTGACGCTTGACCGCGTCTTGACGCCTGACCGCGTCTTGCTTGCTGGCGAGCTATGAGGCGCTAGCTTTGTAGTAAACTTATTGTTACTCAAGGCTTTTTATTCATTCTTTTTATTGACAAATAGATTTTTTTTTTGTTGACAGCCCGATTATTTCCCTTTAGCCTCCGCCTATGTAAAAAGGGTTAGAGTGGAATAGGGGCGAAATAGATCATACAGAATACTTAATACTGCATACAGATTTACTGGCCGCACATTTTTGTGTCGAGGGAGGCTTGTATAGAGGGAGTTTGCTTTGGTTTTATAATCCGAAGCGGGTTGCTTTATGCATGGCTCTTTTTTTTGTGCTTTTTGCATGGCACGAGTTTTTAGAGGGAATAAACAAGACGCACTCGAGGCGTCAAGGTAACGCAACAGAGTAATTATAACAACGATATTTAGCAGGAGCAGCAACGATGACCGACTATAGAGTAGGCTACAGGACTAATTTTGGAGGCACTACCAGCGGTGCCAACTCGGAGGTGATCTCTGGAGGAGTGATAGATCTTAGTGGTTTTAATCTTTTTCCGACTGGAGTTTCGGATAGTAATGCGTTTTTTGATGCGTTTAGCACTTCTGGGCGGTCTTTCAGTTACTCGCGCGGGACTTTAGTTTTGCGTTTTACCGATGGTGCTGATTCTCACTCGATAGCTATTTTTGGTTTTAGCACTAGGGCTAGTTCTGGCTACAGAGTTAAAACGGATGTTACTGGAGAGTCGGACTTTTTGGTTAGCCAGCTAGCTCGTTCGTTAATTGGGCAGAAGTTGACT
>JABAAS010000014.1 GCA_014238625.1 Alphaproteobacteria bacterium
GTTGCGGAAACTTGCTCTTCAGAGCCTCGATCGCATGCGGTGCACCCAAACAGCCAACCTCCTCATCGTAAGTCAAAACTAAGTGGAGCGGAACTCGCATACGAGAAGAGATCTTCGCTAAAAGTGGAAGATGACTCAAAACGCTCGCTATAAAACCCTTCATGTCGCAAGAACCTCGAGCGTAAAGTCGTCCATCCCGCTCCGTCAAAGTAAAAGGGTCGCTCGTCCAGTCCTGATCCGTAACAGGAACAACATCCGTATGCGCCGACAAAACAATGCCGCCAGAAACAGAAGGACCAATAGTCGCTAGTAAATTCGCCTTGCCAGCTTGATCTGGAGACGCTTGAATCTCATACTCAATGCCATGACTGCGCAGCTCCGACGCTACCCATTCGATCAATGGAAGGTTCGGCGTGCTCGAAACCGAAGCAAAGGATACTAAACGAGACAATAGCTCCCGTGCGCGGCTCAAGGTCTCGTCCCCAGAAACTTTACTATCCTTTGTTAGCGCGTTTGGCATCTCGACCCGTATGTGAAAAGCTCTGAAAGTAGCAACTCAAAGAGTGCCATAATGAAAAAGGTAAAAATAACACAAAAAACTCCGCAAAAACAACTATGCCCGAAAAATCTAGGAAACTATCCTAAAATAGAAACATTAAACAGAAACGCACTGCCGAGAAAATATCTCGGCAGTGCGCGCTGTTCTAGTTGGAAAGCTCGCCGCTAAGCGCTCTTCTTTTGTTGTCCCAAAGCCGCTCTCGTAGTCGTGCTAGTCGAAATCGACTTGCTGTCGTTCGCAGCGTTGATCGGGATGCTGCGGGCTTTCGCCTCCTCAGGAACCTCGCGTAGTAGCTCGATGTGTAGCAAGCCGTTCGCAAGTCGTGCCTGGTCAACGCGAACATGCTCGGCTAGGCTGAACTGGCGCGAAAATGCGCGCTCCGCTATACCGCGATGCAGAAAGTTGCCCTTGCTGCCGCCAGCGTTAGACGAGTGCTCGTCCGAATGCTGCTCGCCGTCATCGCTATCGCTCTGCAGACGACCCTGAATCGTCAAAAGATTCTGCTTCAGCTCAAGCGTCAAGTCATCCTCGCTAAAGCCAGCAACCGCCATCGAAATGCGATAACGATCCTCGCTCAACTTCTCGATGTTGTAGGGCGGATACGCAGAAGTCGGCGCGTCCGCCATCTCATCAAATAGTCGGAATAGACTGTCAAAACCAACAGTCGTGCGGAAAAGAGGGGTGAGGTCAAATCTTGTCATAGTTCTATCTCCTTTTGTAAAGCAAGATTGATATTACTCATCAAGTAAGTTTGAGGCTCCTAAAAGCCCTCGCGCCTATCTCAATAAGTGCAACTACCAAAAACTTGGCTCGTCGCTGTAACTATATGTGGGGGCAATAAAAAGAAATTTCAAGGGGGGGTGTTGTTGTAGCCCCGTAAGAATTTATCTCTTTATTTATCTCTTCATTTATCTTTTAGTTATTATTTTTTAAAAATGGAAAGAGTGGCCGTGTAAGCTCATGTGCTAGGGAGGCTATTAATACTCGCCCCCTCGTGAGCTATGGATTAGAAGTTGCAACGCTCGACTCTAGGATCGAGGCTGGGGTCTGCTCTAGGATTTGGAACCCGTTTTGAAATCTCCAAATCGCTTGCGGAAACGAGATAGTTGTCCCGCCTCAATTAGTCGCTGTGTGCCTCCAGTCCAAGCAGGGTGCGAAAGTGGATCAACCTCTAAACGCAACTCATCACCAGCCTTACCCCAAGTCGAACGAGTCTCAAAACTGCTACCGTCCGTTAGGCGAACAATTATCTTATGGTAGTCCGGGTGTATGTCCTGCTTCATCGTAAATCTAGTCTAATACAAATCTGTTAGCAGGCGCAACATCTTTCTTGGAAAAATACGCTCGTAAAAAAAATCGCTCGTAATCATAGATAGTGCTTTTATACCTAGATTAGTCGAGGGCTCTGTCCTATTATAACTCAAGAACAAAGAATAACTAATATACAAATGCTAAAATATAAAATAATGCATAAGTGAGAATAACACAGAGCACAACATAAAGCATAGCATAGAGCATAAGATAATGGTTCGAATCGAACGAAGAAAAAACATCGGTAGCGCAAATGCCCTAACTGCCTCCGCTAATGCTAAAAAAAAATCTCGAGCAAAAGCAGCAGGCAGCGTAAGTTTCGCTAACTCATTAGCAGGAGTCGCAGCTAGCGAAAACCAAATAGGCGAGGTAGAAGGACTGCCAGAAAATGACCCGAAAATAAACGCTCGTGAAGCACTAGGAGATATTAGCCTACTCGCAATACAAGAGCAGTCCAGCAACAATAACCAGAAAGCTCGAAAAAAAGCCATAGAGCTCGGCGAAGGGCTGCTCAAAAGACTCGAGGATTTGCATCTAAGGCTCATAGCCGAAAGCGTGTCAGACGATAAGCTGCAACAGCTCGAGCAGTTCTTTGCTCAAAAAAGAGAGCATATTCAAGACCATAAACTAAGAGATATTCTCGCTGAAATAGATTTGCGCGTGCAGGTCGAAATCGCTAAACGAAGAAAATAAAATAACAAAGGGAAGGCAAGGGAGGCAAGGTAAGGGAGGCAAGGGGGGGGGGCTGAGGGCTGAAAGGTCGGTCAAGTGAAAAGGCTCGGGATAAACTCGGGATAGAAGGATAGGTACGAGAGGGGTAGGGGTGAGCTCTGGGTAAGCACTCGTTATTACTCTTGACCGCTCGCTCCGCTGGGGTGTAGGGTGGGACTCAAGGAGCGGAGCCCATATAGCTCGGTGGTGAAGGTGGGGCAAAATTAAATGAGATGCAGAACAGAAAAAAATCCGATAGGATAGCTTGCGCTCTGGAAAAACAACATTGATAAAGTACGCTATGTCTGGAATCATTTCTAAACACAAGCAAGATAATTTAGTCGTGAAAGAATTGGATGCGACAGAAGTTCTTTTTGCAGATAGCTTAGACAAAAAACTTTTTGAAAAAAACTTTGTAGATTTAACCGTAACATCGCCCCCATATAATGTAGGTATTGTTTACAATTCTACTGGTGATGATGGCGATTATGAAGATTATTTAAAATGTACAAAAAAATGGTTAGAAAATGTTTATTATTGGACAAGGCATACAGGCAGACTTTGTCTCAATATTCCGCTTGATAAAAATAAAGGAGGACAAAAAAGCGTTGGTGCTGATATTACAACGATTGCACAAAAAGTAGGATTTTCCTACCATTCAACAATTATTTGGAACGAGCAGAATATATCTAAGAGAACAGCTTGGGGAAGTTGGCTTTCAGCCTCCGCCCCTTATGTTATTGCTCCTGTTGAATTAATTGTTATCCTTTATAAAGGAGATTGGAAAAAAAATAGAAGAGGTGAAAGCGATATAACAAAAGAAGAATTTATGGCTTGGACGAATGGCTTATGGACTTTTAATGGAGAAAGCAAAAAACGCATAGGACATCCCGCTCCGTTTCCCAAACAATTGCCGTTACGGTGTATTAAACTTTTTAGCTATGTGGGGGATACAGTTTTTGACCCCTTTCTTGGCTCTGGCACTACGGTGTTGGTTGCCGATAATCTAGGGCGAAAAGGCGTCGGTGTCGAGATTGACGAGACTTACTATAACTTATCTATCAATCGAATTGAAAAAAATAAGGAGGCTAACATGACTAGCCAAAAAGAATTATTAAAAGAATTCTTCAAAAATAATTCTAATAGAGATATTAATCACCCTGAGGTCGTAGATTGGGCCGTCGAAGAGTGGAGAAAGCGCAAAGGTGAAGTGTTTCGTGACCCCGATAGGGGTATTAGGTCTTTACATCAAGAGGGCTTTCTTATCAAAGTTTCCAAGGGCGTCTATCGCTATGACCCAAGCCTTGAGGAAAATATAAAATTTGGTAACTTTACACAAGAGCAAAAAAGAATTATCAAAGAAAGGTATGAATATAGGTGCGCTGTATGTGGGGCAGGTGAGGAGGAAGGTGTTGAAATTCATGTCGACCATATTAAACCTCGTGAGCGCGGTGGCAAGTCTACGCTCGATAATGGGCAGGTATTGTGCTCTACTCACAATAATTTTAAGAAACATTTCAAACAAACAGAAACAGGAAAAAGAATGTTTATTGCATTATACAAAATAGCCAAAGAAAACGGCGATAAGCATTTGCAAAAATTTCTCACTGAAGTACTTGGAGTTTATGAAAAATATAATATAAATAGCCAAATTGAATGGAAAGATGATAATAAATAATGTTTAAAAATATACGAAAATAAAATTATTAATTATCAAGCGATAAATTATTAAAAATAATTGCGCAAAATAAAAAATAAGTTAAAAAATGAATATATCAAAAAATATACACAGCTATAAAATACACGCAACGCAAAAATATATCGCCCCCTAACATAATACAAAGATGTAATGCTCAACTATCGAAGGTTTGGGTTTCTAATCCTCGTTCGATTGTTGTTCGCTATTATTCCTTAATCTCAAGATTTTTTTATCCAGCGGACAGGGCGGGCTGTGCGCAAACTTACATCGCTAATCACTGAATGCAAACGATTGTAAGACTCTAAATTGTAATAACCCTCACGACGACCGCGCTCTACTCGCTTAACCATAGCACCGCCAGAAGCCGTCTCAACTACACAAGCCTTGCCTAGTAAAACAGAGTGAGACTCGCTGAAATTCAAGTCGAAAAATAATATGTCCCCATCGTCAAATATCGGACTCATACTATCTCCACGCACTACTACTCCACCCCAACGCGTACCGCTCGATTTGTTGAAAATCTCGCCGGGTACAGAAACAATCTCGCTGCCAGGAAATTGATCGTTCCAATACTCTATCTCAGCTCCAGCCCTAACAATGCCCAAAATAGGAAAATCATGCGATTCGCAAACTCTATGACGAGAAATACTCGACCTCTCGCTAGAAGAAATTATACCTAAACCACTCTTGGAAATTTTGCTGGAAATTTTGTTGGAAATTTTGTTGGAAATTTTGTTGGAAATTTTGTTGGAAACTTGCCTAGAGTTCTCCCTATGGTTCTCATTAGAGTTCTCCTTGTAAACTCCGCTCGGAAATATGCCAATGCTAGCCTCGTCGCTAGTCTCGTAGCTAGCCTCCTCATCGCTCGAGATCGACGAGCCAGATAGCTCCCTAGATAACGAAAAATCCATACCAATGCCCAACGCATCGCATATCTGCTTCGCTCGATCTACAGATGGCGCAGAACCACGAATGACCGAACGCAAAGTCTCGGGCGGAAAGCCATACTGCTTCTCCGCAGCATGAATCGAAAGATGCAAATCACGAAGGCGAGATTCTATCAAAACTACAAGAGAACGGGAAAATGATCCAGATTTCGGTTTCGGCATAATGCTCATAATATATTCCGAAAAATGCGCATTGTCCACATTTTACTCTTGATTTTTTCATAATATTAGCTGAAAATAACGAAAATAAGCTAGAAATATGGCAAATTAACTGTGGATAAAAACTCCCGATGCTGTCGTTAGAACTAAATGCAACTCCAGAAAATAAAAATAATATGAAAATAAAAAAAAATGGAGGAATAATACCGTGTCACACGCTCAAACCCTGCTAAGACTAACTCACAATACTAACCAAGCATTGCGTGAAGGACGACTAGGTGCGCAAGAGTGGTTCAACTTCCTCAATTCTATCGAAATGCTCGCAAAAACTATGCAACTACACGAAGCTCGAGAAAAAAAAAGTCATCTGAAAATAGCTGATGCTAGCTCGACTAGCTACTCGACCAGCTACTCGAACGCCAATAGTAGTTCTGATACTCGCAACTCGACCGTTGCTCGTAGCCTGACCGCTACTTGCAACTCGACCGTTGCTTGTAGCCCGACCGCTACTTGCAACTCGACCGTTGCTTGTGGTGTGAGCGATATTCCTCCTCGCGTTGCAAACAATAACTAGCTCGCAATCAATCAATCAATCAATCAATCTCTGCCGCAGCATTAGCTAAAGAAGTAAGGTAGAAGTCGCAGGCTCGCTCTTGCGAAAAATGCGAGGCGACATACTCGCGTGCTACAAGCCCCATCGAGTGACGCTCGGTGAGAGGCAGCTGGGAGAAACGAAGCATTGTTCGGGCTAGCTCGTCACTATCTCGACAAGC
Source organism: Alphaproteobacteria bacterium (assembly GCA_014238625.1). GTDB lineage: Bacteria > Pseudomonadota > Alphaproteobacteria > JABAAW01 > JABAAW01 > JABAAW01. The sequence goes on from JABAAS010000014.1 coordinate 6,160, forward strand.
GCAAGTCAGCGCGTTGCTGATTGTGTGATGGGTAGGCGGATTAGGGGCTCGCGTTGGGTTGTCCGCCCCCGCTACAACTCTCTGCCATCCGCCATAGCAAGCTATGATCGCCGGAACTTCCATCGCCGCAGCCTCGAGTATAACGCGCGGTAGACCTTCTGCGTAGCTAGGCAAAACTAAGCAATCGACAGTCTCTAATAAGGCTACTATATCCTCGCGCTTGATGCCAGCTCCCTTGATGCTATTTTTTTGCTCAAGCCAGTTAATGTCGCCGCGCTCATGCGCTCGTGCGAGCAGAGATAGCGGGTAGCGGTCGGGGTCGTTCTCTGCGTAATCGCCTGCTAGCAAAAACTCTAAAGCCGGGCTTTGCTTCGGGGCTATCCTAGGCTTATCTCGTAGCAGGCTCGCCGCTTCGAGATACTCACCTACTCCCTTCGCTCGAAGTAAGCGCGAGAGGTAGAGAAATCTAATAGTAGCTCGTTGCTTGGTTTTATTGCGCTTGAGCTTTGCTGTGGGTTGCTCTTCGAGCCTCCGTTTGCCTCTGAAGCGAGACAAGTCGATGCCCATATCTACGCTCAACAGCACTCTATCGGCGCGTCTCGGAATCTTGCGCCGTAACAAGCTGCGGTTATGCTCGTTGAGCACCCATAGTTGCGACGCATCTCGTAACAGAAAGCATAGGAACAAAGATAGCGCGCGGTGAAAAAGCTGTCGCGACATAAAAGTGCGTCCAAGACCAGTGAAAAAGGCAATCTGGCGAAAGCTCTTAATCTCTTCCTCTTTGCTCGCATAATCATTATTCCTCGCAAAATCTTTACGCGAAAGGGAGCGTAGTCCTAACAACAGGTTCGCAAGTGCGCTGTAGAGTATCGGTTTGATCGTGTAAGCGACAACAATATGCGGGCGTTGCGAGCGCAAAAGGCGAAACGATTGGCGCAAGGATGTTAGCTCCGCTAGTGGCTTGATGCCATGATCGGAGAAGTCTAGTTCTGATACTGGAAACTCTGGTAGGCAACGGGCTATGTCATGGGATAGCTCATGGCTTTGAGGTGTGCCTTTACTGCTTGGCTTTAATGCTCGTGCGCTCGTAGCTGTTTGCGCGGCGATGGATACTTCTGCGCCTGCTTGGCGTAGGGCGAGCAGGATGTGGCGATGCTCGTCTAAAAATATATCTCCTTTTTTGACGAAAAATAAAATGCGCTTGCCAGATAGGCGCGTATACTTTGCGGCGATTACCGCTCTCGAGTCTCTCACCTCTCAAAAGTTTTTGCACAGCCGTAAGGCATCGTAGATGGCAGCATGCACATTGCGCGCCGCTAGCGCATCGCCAATACGGAAAAGCTGAAACTCGCCATCCTCGTTGGAACAGAGCTCCTGCGCTTTGTCTGAAATAAAGGCTTTATGGTCGAGCGCGCCCAAGTTGCTCGATAAGTCTTTGAGATCATCGTAAAGCTCGCAGTTTGGGCTCGTAGCGTGCTCGACAAAAATCCGATCAACCTCGACAAAGCGACGTTTCTCTAGCGCGTAGTCAGAGCCTAGTTCTACTCGCAGGCGGTTGCCTCGCCGCTCTAATCCGACTAAACGCGAGTTTATCTCTACCTTTACATCGTTCTCGCAAAAAACGCGGGCAACCTCTGCGTGCGTCATCCCCCCTATGTCCGGTGCAAGCTCGCGCTCAGGCGTTACATAAAGTATCTCGCAAAAACTATCACCATTAGAGCTAAAGCTCTCCGTTGCAGCTTGCGCAAGAGTCTCCGTAAGTTGAACGCCAGCCTGCGCTCCGTTGTCGTCATAGACCATTATTCGCATATGCTCGCCAGAAGAAAACTTCGGGAGCGCACCGCCGAGAACCTCCCAGCCCGTCTCCGCTAAATCCTCGCCGTAGGTGATACGCGGCTTTTGTGGAACGCCGCCCGTAGCTATAACAACTATGTCCGCTCCCTCCGCTAAGATATCTTGTCTCTCAGCGTAGCGGTTATAGGTGATGCTTCCTTTCAATTTCTCTATCTGTTGCAATCGCCAATCGACTATGCCGCTAAGCTCGCGTTTGCGACCTTGCGCAAGTAGACGCACTTGACCGCCAGCCTGCTCCGCTGCCTCGAAGACTATCGTCTCGTGTCCTTTCTCTAATGATACGCGTGCCGACTCTAAACCGCAGGGACCAGCGCCGACAATTATTACCTTGCGTCTTCTGGCTCCCTTCTTCTTATCTCGTTGGGCAAGCTCGCTTAGCTCGTGGTCGTGCGGAACATAGCCCTCGCGGCCGCTCGCAGGGTTGTGGATGCAGATCGCATCTTGTCCTAAGTACAATCGATCAAGGCAATAGCTCGCGCCAACGCAGGGACGGATGTCGTCCTCAAGACCAGCTAAAGTCTTGCGCGCTATGTGCGGGTCAGCAAGGTGCGCGCGAGTCATCCCGATTATATCTACCTTACCCTCGTTTATCGCATGGCGTGCGTCTGAGATCGTCGCAACCCTACCAGCGTGTAAAATCGGAACCTTGAGCTCCGCACGCACCATGCCCGCAAAATCTAAGTGCGGTGCCGCTCGCATGCCAGCCGACGGAATAACATGCGAAAGATTAGCGTCCGTATCAACGCGACCGCAAATAACATTGAGAAAGTCTAGCCGAGGCTCTGCCTCAACACCGCATAGCTCCCGTGCAATCGCTAAACCCGTTTGCTCGTCGAAGCCAGACTCCATACCATAGGGAAGATCGCTAGTCGAAGCTGGACTGCCATCATTAGAGCGGCGGCTCGTCAAGCTACGACCGCGTTCGTCTATCGACATGCGGATGCCTAAAATAAACGAGCTGCCTAATGTCTCGCGCAGTGCCGTGATTAAACTTTTGGTAAAGCGCAATCGATTGCCTAAACAATGATCCTCGCTAGAACTAGCAGAGCCAACAGCGCTTATGCCATGCTCGTCAGCGCGCTCGTTGCTGGCTGGCGACCAGAAGCTATCGAGAAAGTGTCCGTAGCCCTCCAGCTCTATGCCATCAAAACCCGCAGCGCGAACTCGCTCCGCCGCAGCGCAGTAGTCCTGCACTATGCGCTTGCCGTCCCATTCCTCGAAAACCTTCGGAAAAGCGCGGTGCGCTCGCTCGCGGATGCCAGAAGCTGATACTAACGGTAGCCAGTCTCCTTGATCCCAGCGCGAACGGCGTCCCAAGTGCGTGAGTTGAATCATTACTGCCGCTCCCTGTGCATGGCAGCGTTCAACAAGCTCACTCAAAGGCTTGACTACATCATCACTATAAAGGTGCAGGTTGCCAAATGCAGCAGGGCTGTCGCGTGAGACAATCGCCGAGCCAGCCGTCATCGTCAAGCCTAAACCTCCGCGAGATCGCTCCTCGTGGTAGCGGATGTAACGCTCGCCAGGGATACCCTCGATCGCGTAGTTCGGCTCGTGCGCAGAAATCATCAAGCGATTGCGTAGGCGTAGCTCTCCTAGCATAAAAGGCGTGAAAAGAGGGTCTGGCAAACTCGAAGGACGCGGAGGGCTACTTGTGCTCATTATGGTATTTTTTATCGATATTGCTGTTGACAGGACGCATATTATATCCTATCACAAGAATATAATAGCGGACAATCTCGAGGAAGGTTGGAAAATCTTCATCATAGCTTCTAAAGCGGAGTGCCCGCCTGCGTTGCGCATTAGTGCTATCGGTGATTTGCTGTGAATAGCAAAAAATCGGGGCTCTAGTGGGCTGTATGTTGCGTTCTGGTGGGGGGACTTGTGTGACTGGCGAAAAGTAGCTTCTTTATTTCAATAGAATAGATAATATATATGAAAACAAGTCCCGCGCTCTTCCTCAGACAAGTAAAGCAAGAGGTCTCTAAAGTCGTATGGCCAACAAAGCAAGAAACCATTAGCGCCGTCATAATGGTCTTTGTAATGGTGACCGTCATGGCGATATTCTTCTTGCTCGTAGATCAAGTCATCGCTTGGGGGGTCGCGCAAGTATTAGGGTAATTACTTGGGGTAGGTATTGGAGTAAACTTATTTGCAATAGTGGCTACAGCATAGTCTAACTCGATAAAGTTAAGACGATACTCGCAAGCCCACTTTAGCTATAAAGCGATTGGATTTTAGGTAATTTGTGAAAAAGGAATATGTAAAAAATATGGTCGCAAAGCCATATAACAAAAAGGTCGAAGAAAAAAGGTGCGTTTAAGATGGAAAAACTTCGTTGGTATGTCGTGCATGTGCACTCGGGCTTTGAACAGAAAGTCGCTGCATCGATTCGCGAACGCGCGCAACTACAAGGACTCTCCGATATGATTACCGAAGTGCTCGTGCCTAGCGAAGAGGTCGTCGAAGTGCGACGCGGACAACGATACAAAAGTAAGCGTAAATTCTTCCCAGGCTATGTGCTCGTGCATATGAACCTCAATAACGAGACGCAACACCTCGTCAAAAATCAAGCTAAAGTTACCTCCTTCCTAGGAAATAAAGACAAGGATAAGCGAGAGATGCCAATGCCCATTAGCGAAAGTGAGGTCGAGAGACTCATGTCGCAAATGCGCGATGGCTCTAACTTCGAACGCCTGAAAACTATGTTCGAGATCGGCGAGCAAGTGCGAGTATCCGATGGTCCGTTCGCATCATTCAATGGTTATGTCGAGGATGTGGACTCCGAAAAATCAAGGCTCAAAGTCTTGGTCTCTATCTTCGGACGCTCAACTCCAGTCGATGTCGACTTCTCTCAAGTGGAGAAACTGCAATGAGTAAAGCTCCAGCTGGCAAACCAGTCAAAGCATATGTCAAGCTCGAAGTGCCAGCCGGACAAGCAGCTCCCGGACAAGCCCTAGGTCCAGCACTCGGACAACACGGACTCAATATGGCTGAGTTCTGTAAAGCCTTCAATGATGCTACCAAAAACCAAACCCCAGGCGTGCCGATACCAGTGATTATCTCCGCATACCAAGATCGAACCTTTTCCTTTATAACTAAAACTCCTCCCGCAAGCTACTTGCTGCGTCAAGCTGCAAAAACAGACAAAGGCGCAAAAGAGCCAGGACGAGAGGTCAAGGCTAGCGTCCCTCGTAGTAAAGTGCGCGAGATAGCAGAGCTCAAGATGAAAGACCTCAACGCATACGATATAGAGCAAGCTGAAAAAATAATCGCAGGTAGTGCTCGCTCTATGGGATTCGAGGTCGCTGGCTGAGTGCTAAAGCATAAATATACAATCGCATAAATATACATAAATATAAAAAAACCTAAGCTAAAAACCTAAGCTAAAAACATAGTCTCAAAACATAGTCTCAAAGAATAACCAAAAGAATAACTAAAGTAATAATCTGGCGAAATTGTAGCAGTAAAAGCAGAGAGCAATAGCATGAGCAGTAATCGAGTAGGAAAACGTCTGAGCGCAGCATATCAAGCACTCGCCAATCATGGCGGCGAGGGCGAGGGCGGCAAGGAGCAAGCTCCTGCCTCTGTCTCTAGCTCTGCCTCTAGCAAAAGGGGTAGAAAGCGTAACACCGAGCTAAAGCGCGCCGCCGCCAAAACCCTCGCAGCACGAAATCCGCTACCCCTGCCCGATGCTCTCTCAGCAATATGTGCAACTCCGCGCGCCAAGTTCAACGAGACGCTAGAAGTCGCAATGAACCTAGGAATCGACCCAAGACATGCAGATCAGCAGGTGCGAGGCACTGTCGTCTTGCCGCACGGAACAGGTAAAACCTTGCGCGTCGCAGTCTTCGCTCGAGACGAAAAAGCAGAGCAAGCAAAAAAAGCCGGCGCCGATATTGTCGGTGCCGAAGACCTCATCGAAAGAGTCTCAAAAGGCGAAATACCCTTCGATCGTTGTATCGCTACGCCAGACTTGATGGGACTCGTCGGGCGCCTAGGTAAAATCTTGGGACCTCGAAACTTGATGCCTAATCCAAAACTCGGAACAGTCACTACAAATGTCGCAGCCGCCGTCGAAGCCGCAAAAGGTGGAGAGGTGCAGTTCCGTGCAGAAAAAAATGGAGTAGTCCACGCCGGTGTCGGACGCATGAGCTTCTCAAAAGAGCAGCTCGCTGAAAATGTCGCAACATTCGTCAAAGCCATAATCGCTATGAAGCCAGAGGGCGTAAAGGGAACTTATCTCAAAAAAGTAACTCTCTCAACTACTATGGGGGCAGGCATTGCTATCGATAGCAGGTCTATGAGCTAGCCATGAAACGCAAAGATAAAGAACTCGCCGTCGAAAAGCTAGAGAAGGTATTTAGCCAAGCGCGCATGGTCGTCATTACGCGACCGCAAGGCTTGAGCGTAGCAGAGGTCTCTGAACTGCGAAGACGCATGCGTGCAGCTGGTGCGCGATTCCAAGTCGCCAAAAATAAACTCGCCAAGCGAGCTATCGCAAATACAAATATGAAGGCACTCGGTGAGCATTTTACAGGTCCAACCGCCATAAGCTGGTCGGATGATATGCTCGCTCCTACTAAAGTCGCAGTCGAGTTCGCTAAAGAAAATGAAAAGCTCTCGGTCGTAGTCGGCGCAACGCAAGAAAACACGATCAGCAAAGAAAATCTACAGCAGCTAGCTCAACTACCTCCAATCGAGGTCGTGCGAGCAAAAATGCTAGGGCTGTTCCAAACTCCCGCGCAACAGCTCGTGCGAGTCTTGCTAGAGCCAAGCAGCGCTCTGGCAAGAGTCTTGAAAGCGCGCGCAGAACAAGAACCCTAATCTACATAACCATATATAACCATGAGCAAAAGACCAGATACCAGCGTGTAAAAATTTATAACTCAAACTAAAACTAAACCGAATCTGACTAATCACAACAATCCAACATAGCAATCCAGCATAGTAATAAGGAGAAACTAATATGACCGACTTGCAGAAAATTGCAGAAACACTCTCTGACCTAACGGTGATCGAAGCCGCAGAGCTCACAAAAGTGCTCGAAGAAAAGTGGGGCGTGAGCGCCGCCGCTCCAGTAGCCCTCGCCGCCGCCGCCACTAGCGATGCGCCTGCCGAAGAGCAAAAAGATAGTTTCGATGTTATCCTCAACTCTTTTGGCGATAATAAAATAGCCGTGATTAAAGAAGTGCGAGTCATTACTCAACTCGGGTTGAAGGAAGCAAAAGATTTGGTCGAAGCCGCGCCTAAACCTATCAAAGAAGCCGTCAAAAAAGAAGAAGCCGAAGAGATTAAGAAAAAACTCGAGGATGCGGGGGCAAAAGTAGAACTCAAGTAGATAAAATTAAAAGTAGCCTGAAAGCAGCCTAAAAGTAGCGCAAAAATAGCGTGAAAATAGCGCAAAGCAAAGGGATAGAGCAAAAGGGATAAGCAAAGGGGGTAAAGTAAAGGGATAGAGCAAAGGGGTAAAGTAAAGGGATAGAGCAAAGGGATAGAGCAAAAGGGTTAAGTAAGCGTAATGGGATTTCAAACTTGTAGCCTAGTCCGTAGTTCCTCGTGCAACTACCCTTATGCCACTCGAGGTCTAAAGCCTTATCTCGCAACCCTCAATCCTCAAGTGCTAAATCCTAAATGCTAAATCCTAAAGTGCTCAATCCTTAAATTTTGGGCAGGCAGAATCTGCCAGCTTGCAAGCTACTCACTATGATAAAAATATAAAGTAAAACTCTAACAAAAAACTCTAACAAAAAAACTTAGCAATAAAACTTTAGACGCAAAATCTAACCTTTCAACTCCTCTAACTAGCAAACTCCTTCAACTAGCAACCCCCAATAGTTTTCGCATATGACAACCATCGATAGCTTCACCGGACGCAAACGAATAAGAAAAAATTTCGGGCGCGTCGAAGAAATATCAGAAATACCCGATCTGCTCGAAGTGCAAAAAGCATCCTACGCCGCCTTCATTGATAAAAATCAAAGCAATGGCAAGCAGGATAGTGAAAAGCAAGCCAAGAATGGAGAAGAGCCCAGCTCTAGCGCATTCTTCGGGTTGCGCGAAGTCTTCGAGTTCGTCTTTCCAGTCAAAGACTATACTCATAAAGCCGAGCTGCGCTTCAAAGACTACGAGCTGGAAAAACCTAAATACGACGTAGAAGAGTGTCATCAAAGAGGGCTAAGCTACGCCGCTCCGCTAAAAGTAACTCTGCAGCTGCTCGTCTATAATATCGACGAGATAACCGGCGCTAGAAGTCTGCGCGAGATCAAAGAACAGATCGTATATATGGGCGATATGCCGCTGATGACAGACAAAGGTACCTTCGTCGTCAACGGAACAGAAAGAGTGATCGTAAGTCAAATGCACAGATCGCCAGGAGTATTCTTTAGCTCTAGTAAAAGTAAAACTCTAATGCAGGATAAAATAATATATAGCGCGCGAGTAATTCCATATCGCGGCTCGTGGTTGGATTTCGAGTTCGATGCTAAAGATATACTCTATGCTCGTATCGATAGGAGGCGGAAAATTCCCGTAACAACACTCCTAACAGCACTCGATAGCAAGCGCACCGAAGAAAGGCGGAAGGAGAAAGCAAAAGCTGGCGAAAACCTCAAAGCCATCGAGATCGATGGTATGAGCCGAGAAGAAATACTCGCTCTATATTATGAGAACATCGAAGTGCGTAAAAATCAAAATGGCGCATACGAGTTTGAAATGCCTATAGCATCGTTGAAAGGGCGGAAGCTCGATTGCGACCTCGTCGAGGCGGAAAGCTCCGAAGTGGTCGCGCGTAGTGGTATGCGCGTGCTACCAAAGCAATTGCGAGCTTGGCGCGAAAAAAGCGGCGAGCGGAAAACATTCCTATGGGAGCCAGAGGGTCTGTTCGGAAGATTCATCGGCGAAGACTTGATCGACGAAGAAACTCATATCGTTATCGCCGAGGCTGGTGATGCTATCGATGCCGCCTTGTTGCAAAAAATCGAACAGCAAAACATAGAAGCCTTTAGCATACTCGATGTATCAGATCAACAAGGCGCTTGGTTGCGAAATACCCTCGTAGCCGATCGCGCAAGGACGCGCGAGGAAGCTCTATCCGACATATATCGCATAATGCGACCGGGCGAACAGCCAACATGGGAGTCGGCAGAAAACCTATTCCAAAATCTTTTCTTCTCGCTCGATAGATACGATCTCAGCGCCGTCGGTAGAGTCAAAATGAACGCAAGGTTGGGATTCTCCGATGTCTTAGATTCTGTGCGAATCTTGCGAAAAGAGGATATCGTCGAGATCGTGCGTATGTTGTTAGATTTGCGAGACGCGCGAGGCGAGATCGACGATATTGACCATCTCGGGAATAGGCGCGTGCGCTCCGTCGGAGAGCTACTCGAAAACCAATACCGTATGGGGCTGATGCGCATGGAGCGCGCCGTGCGTGAGAGAATGAGCTCCGCAGATATTAATAATGTAATGCCGCAAGATCTAATAAACGCAAAGCCCATGGTCGCAGCAGTGCGCGAGTTCTTCAACGCATCTCCGCTCTCGCAGTTTATGGATCAAACAAATCCTCTCTCCGAAATAACCCATAAGAGACGCTTGTCCGCACTAGGTCCGAGAGGATTGACGCGAGAGCGAGCAGGATTCGAGGTGCGAGATGTTCATCCTACGCATTATGGCCGCATATGCCCTATCGAGACGCCAGAAGGTCCAAATATCGGGCTGATAAACTCGCTCGCAACACACGCTCGTATAAATCAATATGGCTTCATCGAAACGCCGTATCGTAAGGTCGAAGACGGTAAGTTGAGCCAAGAAATCGACTATCTATCCGCTATGCACGAATCTCGATACACTATCGCTCCAGGCGATAGTCGCATCGACGAACTTGGAAAACTCGTAGGTAGTGTAATACCTTGCCGACGTAAAGGCGAATACATTACATGCCCGCCTAGCGAAGTCGAATACATCGACGTTTCTCCTAAACAGCTGGTCTCCGTCGCTGCCGCTCTGATACCATTCCTGCAGAACGACGACGCAAACCGTGCTTTGATGGGCTCTAATATGCAACGACAAGCTGTTCCTCTGTTGCGCTCCGAGGCTCCTTTGGTCGGAACTGGCATGGAGGCTCGAGTGGCGCGCGACTCAGGGGTCGTGATCGTGAATAAACGAGCTGGGATTGTAGATCAGGTAGACGCAACTCGTATCGTCGTGCGCGCAACAGAAGAAACTGAAAGCAACGAGGCGGGAGTCGATATATATAACTTGATGAAGTTTCAACGCTCTAACCAGAGTAGCTGTATAAATCAACGTCCTTTGGTTAAGGTGAGCGATGTCGTCGAGGCAGGCGATATCATCGCAGACGGTACCTCGACAGACCTAGGGGAGCTCGCGCTCGGTAGAAATGTCCTATGCGCATTCCTGCCGTGGAATGGATACAACTT
>JABAAS010000150.1 GCA_014238625.1 Alphaproteobacteria bacterium
TGTCTACGACCTCGTCATCTGGCTCTGCGAGTATTATATTTTTGACTCCCTTCCCACCGCGCGAGGTTTTTCGGTATTCTTTTATATGTGTTCTTTTGCCATAACCGGATGCGAGAGCCGTTAGGATTGTATCTTTTTGCGCCTTGTCCTTGCCTTCTTGCCCCTTGATAGTTGCGATTGAGACCAGCCTATCGCCATCGTTTAGGTTCATACCGCGCACGCCGCTACTTGCGCGCGATGAGAAGACCCTTAGTTCGGATAGAGGGGTTCGAATAGCCATGCCTTTTTTGCTAGCGAGGAACAGGTCGTCTTTTTCTGCGCAAACGACTGCTCCTATGAGTGCGTCGCCGTGCGGTATTTTCATGGCGATTTTTCCATTTCGCATTATGTCTGTGAAGTCTTCGAGCCTATTGCGCCTGACTGTGCCTGAGGCTGTAGCGAGGACGATGTAATTATCCTTGAGATTATCCTTGAGTGTTTTTTCCTCGCTCGCCTTTTCTTCGCTTGCCTTTTCTTCTGGCATGGGCATCAAGTTTGTGACCTTCTCGTTATTTGCGAGTGGCATTAGGTTTATGACATGCTTGCCTCCCGCCTGCGGTCCTGCCTCTGGCAGTTCAGCGACGCCGAGCGCGTAAGCCATGCCTTTGTCTGTGAAGAAGAGCAATCTTCCTCGAGTATTTACGAAGCAGGTTTGCATTATTTGGTCTTCGCTAGCGACTTTCATACCGATGCGTCCTTTTCCGCCGCGTGACTGGCTACGGAATATGGCACTTTCGACTCTTTTGACATATCCGT
>JABAAS010000151.1 GCA_014238625.1 Alphaproteobacteria bacterium
CGCTAGCGGTTGAAGACAATGGAGAGATTATTGCGGGCGTTGTGCATGACCCGCTGCGCTTTGAAACCTTTTGGTGCGAGCGCGGGGTGGGAGCGTTTTTAGGTGATAAACGCTTGCAAGTAAGTAGACGCGAAACGCTAGAAGACGGGCTTTACGCGACGACACTATCGTTTAACAAGGAGCAACGAGACGAGCGAGCGCAGGCACGTTTTTTAACGCGTGTTTCTAAAGTTCTTTCTAGCTGCGGAGGTCTACGCATTAGTGGCTCTGCGGCGTTGGACTTGGCTTATGTTGCAGCTGGTCGCCTTGATGGATTTTGGGCTGAAGGGCTACATACTTGGGATTGCGCGGCGGGTTTGCTACTAGTCGAGATGGCTGGAGGCTCGCTCGGTGGGTTAGCTAGCAGTGATAAGCCTAGCAAGGATAGACGAGCCTGTTCAGTTTTTTCACGCTGTCGCGAAGAAGGTATTTTAGCGATTTCTGGCGAGAGACAGCTATCTAGTTTTCGCGCGAAGATTTTAGACAAGGATATTTCTGCCCGCGATTGAAGGCTTACAAATTGAGTCCGTTAGTTAGATTGCTCGATGATTTCTGCCCAAATATCGGCTTTACTGTTTTTAGTGTTTTTGATGACCAGTTGCATTAGGCTATTCATGCTGACAACGAGTATCAAGTTATTTTCGTGTCGATATATGCCGCGCGAGCATGCGCGAATATTTTTAGACAGATTCGGCAAGTTAGTTAGTAGATTTGTATCGCTTATATTTATGAT
>JABAAS010000152.1 GCA_014238625.1 Alphaproteobacteria bacterium
TCGCACTTATTTAGAAAAGTTAGGCGGAAGGCTCGCTCTGCGTCATTATTGAAGATAAGCAAGTTCTCTGCCCAACCGATAACTGTTCGCGGCGACATTAAGGTCGTTACATCGCCAGCGCTGAAGCCACGGCGCGACATCTCAGCTAAACGCACCATGCGCTCTATTTGCCGTGGCTCGCAATTTGGCACTTTGCTACGAATGATCATTACCTCCTCTTTAAATGGCAGATAGTTTAAAACCGTCATAATATGCCAGCGGTCGATCTGACCTTGATTGATCTGTTGCGTGCCTTGATAGAGCCCAGTAGTGTCGCCTAAACCCACGGTGTTGGCGGTCGCAAACAAGCGAAACCATTTATGCGGCTTGATGATACGGCTTTGGTCGAGCAGAGTTAGGCAACCCTCAACCTCTAGGACTCGTTGTATGACGAACATCACATCTGGTCTGCCCGCATCGTATTCGTCAAAACAGAGCGCAATAGGGCGTTGCAATGCCCAAGTTAAAATCCCTTCTTGAAATGATGTTACCTGCTTTCCATCCTTCAACACGATGGCGTCTTTGCCTATCAGGTCGATACGGCTGATATGGCTATCAAGGTTTACGCGCAAGCATGGATAGTTTAGGCGTGCTGCGATTTGCTCTATGTGGGTAGATTTGCCCGTTCCGTGGAAACCTTGCACAAGCACTCGTCGATTGTGGATAAAGCCTGAGACTATTGCGAGTGTGGTTTCCTCGTCAAAGCGATAGCTTTCATCGCGAGGCGGAGTA
>JABAAS010000153.1 GCA_014238625.1 Alphaproteobacteria bacterium
CAGCCACTCTGAATCTCATCAAAAAGCAATAGCAAGCCTCGCTCATCGCATAACGAACGCAAATAACGAAGCTCCTCCAACTCAACAACATGCATGCCGCCATCTCCCTGAATCGGCTCAACCATAATCGCAGCCGTGTCATCGCCAATAATAGATTGCAAGCCAGAACGATCACCAAGCGAAACTTGGTCAAATCCATCAACCGCAGGACCAAATCCCTCCAAATGCTCCGCGCGGGCAGAAGCCGCAATCAACGAAAGCGTACGCCCATGAAAAGAATCGCGAAATGTAATCGTACGGTATCGCTCACCATTACCCTCAATATAGTGCGTACGGCGCGCTAACTTAAGCATCGCCTCGTTCGCCTCCGCTCCAGAATTACAAAAGAAAACCCCTCGCGCAAACGGCGAAAACGATAACAAACGATCAGCACAGCGCTCTTGCGACGCTATATGAAAAAAATTCGAAACATGCCAAATCTTCTCTAACTGCCGCGATAACGCTCCAAGAATAACAGGGTCACCATGACCCAAGCCCGTTACCGCAACTCCACTCGCAAAATCCAAATACGACCTGCCGACATCATCAAAAAGACGAACCCCCTCACCTCGAACAAAAGTAACAGGAAACGGAGCATAACTACGAAGTAGCATAAAAAATATTCTTAACCAAAATACTTCGCTCGTAGCCTAAAGCAACTGCTCCGCTATCGCTCGCTCAGCTATCTGAACCGCATTCAATGCCGCTCCCTTGCGTAAGTTATCT
>JABAAS010000154.1 GCA_014238625.1 Alphaproteobacteria bacterium
CCAGACCATTCTCATAAAATACCTTGAAGAGTTTTTGTTGCTGTAGATAGTAATTTTCATCGCATGTAGCAAATTCTCGGGACCAGTCAATTGAAAAGCCCATTATTTTTAATTGCTGCTTCATTTGTTTTATATTTGTATAGGTCCATTCCTTGGGCGATGTTTTGTTTTGGATTGCAGCATTTTCTGCAGGCAACCCAAAAGCATCCCACCCCATAGGATGAAGGACATTAAATCCTTTCGCCCTTTTGTAACGAGCTACAACATCGCCTAAAGTATAGTTACGTACATGCCCCATGTGAATTTTTCCAGACGGGTATGGAAACATTTCTAGTATGTAGTATTTTTCTTTCGACGTATCAGTTGATGCTTTAAAAAGATTATTGTCTTCCCAAAGACTTTGCCATTTTTTTTCTACTACTTTTGGATTATATTTTTCATCCATTATGGAAATTAAACTTAGAGGTTTTCAGAAGCTAATTGAATATTTATTGCAGTATTTATAATTGAATCTTTAATTTTAGATTCGAGATCTGTATTGCGATCTGCTTGCACCCAAACATTTTCAACTAAGTGCTCTTGAAATATTTTAACATCAAGAGATTCTGAACTTATTACGCTACTTTTAACAAAAAGATTTATTTTTATTTTTTGATCAGAGTTAATGCTATACCAGTCAGTAATTATTACTCCTGAAATCTTATCAACATCGTTTAAAGGCATAAAGGAGACTTTGTCTAAAGCTGTAGCCCACAAAATATCAT
>JABAAS010000155.1:0-272 GCA_014238625.1 Alphaproteobacteria bacterium
ATTGTTGCAAGGACAAGCGCAACAGGACTTTGACGAAGAACACGGCTTTTCTGCCAACGGTAACGATGCCAAAGGTGACATCCTCACCAACATCGAAAACCTTGAGGGATCAGGGCACAACGACTGGCTCACGGGCGATGACAACAGCAACACCCTTACGGGAAGAGAAGGCAACGACCGTCTTGATGGCAACGCGGGCAGAGACACCCTTCGGGGAGGCACGGGCGACGACACGCTCATCGGCGGCGAGGGCAACGACTTCCTCCACGGTG
>JABAAS010000155.1:282-761 GCA_014238625.1 Alphaproteobacteria bacterium
ATTGTTGCAAGGACAAGCGCAACAAGACTTCGAGGCGAACGACTTTGGTTTTGCAGAAAATCAAGGTGGGGATGGCGTGGGTGACATCCTCACCGACATCGAAAACATTAGGGGGTCAGAATACGACGACTGGCTCACGGGCGACGGGCTTGCCAACATCCTTGGGGGAAGAGATGGCAACGACCGCCTGGAGGGCGGAGCGGGTAACGACGGGCTCTACGGCGGCGATGACGACGACACGCTCATCGGCGGCGCGGGCGAAGACATCCTTGACGGGGGCGATGGAGAAGACAAGGCTTCCTATGATCGAGCCCGCGAAGGGGTCAGAGTGAACCTCCTGCTGGAAGGCGCGCAACAGGACTTTGAAGAAGAACACGGCTTTACTGCCAACGGCAACGAAGCGGAGGGCGACATCCTCCTCAGCATCGAAAATATTAGGGGGTCAGAATACAACGACTGGCTCACGGGCGACGGGCTTG
>JABAAS010000156.1 GCA_014238625.1 Alphaproteobacteria bacterium
TATACAAAAACTTGCTCGGTGTCGGAACTAAGGCGATAACCTTTGCTCGTCTGCCTATCGATGTAGCTGGCGAATACTCTGCCGATATCGTAGCCATCATCCTGCGCTTGTATAAAATCTTCGCCCAGCGTGTCATACCAGAGCGAGCTAAAGGAATCTACGAAACCTTGGAGCGTCCTCTCATACCAGTCGTAGCGGCGATGGAGTTGCGAGGAATACGCATCGATAGCACCGTCTTGCAAAAACTTAGCAAGAATTTCTCACAACGCCTAGTGCGCTTGTCGAGTGAAATTCACGAACTAGCCGAGTGCGAGTTTGCAATCGCCTCGCCTAAACAACTAGGTGAAATTTTGTTCGTTCGGCTTAATCTAAACAAAGCAAAAAAAACCGCCAGCGGACAATTCTCAACTAGCAGTAGCGTTTTAGAAAAACTAGCAGATGAAGGACATACTATAGCAGCTAAAGTGCTCGAATGGCGACGCTTGTCTAAACTGAGCTCCACTTACACCCAATCTCTGCCTCTACAAGTACAAGAGCAAACACAGCGAGTGCATACCTCTTTCTCACTCAGTGGCGCGCAAACTGGAAGACTCGCTTCGTCAGAGCCAAATCTGCAAAACATTCCTATACGCGATGATGAAGGTAGGCAGATACGTAGCGCATTCATCGCAGCAGATGATTATCTATTGATCGCGCTCGATTATTCACAGATAGAGTTGCGACTAATCGCCTCGATCGCCTCAGTCCAGC
>JABAAS010000157.1 GCA_014238625.1 Alphaproteobacteria bacterium
CTTCTCCCCTCACATTACCATTTTTTCTCTATTTTCACACATCTTTTTAGTGTGTCTACCGCTAGCAACAACTGTCAATAATGACGACTGCCCCCATATTACCATTTTTTCTCTATTTTCGCGCATTTTTAGCATGTCTAGCATGTAAAAGCACACAATAGCAACGACTATTCTAGCCCTTATCTAATGAACGATACTGCCCAGCACAAAGTTTATAATTGTTGCGCTACTTTTATTTTTGTTGAGGTTTATTTCTGAATATTATATCTATGTTGTTATATTTGCGCCGATGCTTTGCATGCGGCTTTGGAAGTCTGGGAAGCTAGTAGCGATTGCATCTGCGCTATCGACGTTTATTTTATGTTTAGATGTTAGTCCGAAGGTTAGGAAAGACATTGCGATTCGATGGTCGTCGTATGCGTTTATGTTTATATCGGTATGAGATTTTTCCAGCGTTTTTTTGCTATTTCCATGTATTACAAGAAAGTCATTTCCTACTTCGCATTTCACGCTACATTTTTTTAACCCGTTGCTTATAGCTTGCATTCGGTCGGATTCTTTGATTTTTAGCTCATTTAGCCCTCGCATGGTAGTTTTTCCGATTGCGCAAGCGGCGGCGATAGCGATAGCGGGGTATTCGTCGATCATGCTAGGAGCTCTATCTGCGGGTATGTCTATGGCTGTTAGTTGAGCGGATTTTATAAGAATATTTGCTGTTGGTTCTGAGTTTTGGTTATTTTTTATGT
>JABAAS010000158.1 GCA_014238625.1 Alphaproteobacteria bacterium
GACAGGTCCTCTACGGCGGCGATGGCGAAGACACGCTTGAGGGCGGCGCGGGAGACGACACCCTCTTCGGAGGGAAGGACAACGACAGGCTTGAGGGCGGAGCGGGTAACGACAATCTCTACGGCGGCGCGGGCGACGACACGTTCATAGGCGGCGCGGGTAACGACAGGCTCTACGGCAGAGATGACGACGACACTTATGTGTTTACCGTAGGCGATGGCACAGACATCATCGACGATGCAGCGGGAACCATGACTTTGCAATTCCACAACAGTCTTTATGGCGATGCTTACACCGCTGAGGATTTCACCAGTGCCACGATGACAAGGGTCAGAAACAACCTTGAAATCATTTTGGACAAAGACCCCTACGATGGTGTCACAGACAAGGTGACGATCCTCAACGCCTACGACCGCGACGCCGACACAGGCACGGGCAACTCAGCCTTCACGATCAACATCGAATACGGCAGCGAGGGCAGCTTTACCGAAGTGACGGACTCCTTCTGGCACAGCCTCTAATTCGAGGCTTAACCTTCTTTCGATTCCAATCATCACTACCAGCACACGAGTGTTGGGGGGCTTAAGAGTGCAAAAAATTCATCTTTTCTTTTCGAGCGATATTGGAACTTAACTTTAGGAATTAAAACAGCAATTCTCTAGGTTTTTCAAGGGTTTGGTAAAAAGTAGACAAAAACAAATCTGTTTTT
>JABAAS010000159.1 GCA_014238625.1 Alphaproteobacteria bacterium
TGTAGCCTTTGTAGTATTCTTTGAACGCTTGGACTACTCGAGCTGGTGTATCGATCAAGCCTTCGCGTTGTGGGTCATCTCCTGCGAATTTTAGTAGGATTCGAACAGCTTGTTTGGCGTCTTCTTCCGAGACCTTATTGGGAGTTTTTAAGCTCATTTATTTTTCCTTTTAGTTTTTTTATAAAGTTTCAGTAATTTTTTGTTTTTCGCGCTCTATATTTTCGCGCTCTATATTTTCGCGCAGTTGCCAGCGCGTCCAGAGTTCGTCGAACGCTTCGATCAGCGCATCGATATTTTTTTTACCATGCAGAGGAGAAGGAGTTAGCCGTAGTCTTTCAAGTCCTCGTGGCACGGTTGGATAGTTTATCGGCTGCATGTATAGCCCATAATCGCTCAGCAAAACATCGGAGATTTTTCTGCATACGCTCGCATCGCCGATCATCACTGGCACGATATGGCTTTCTCCATCGATGAAGGGTATTTTCACCTCAAGCAATCGTTTTTTCAAGTATTGTACATTTTTTTTCTGCTTTTCTCGTAGGTGTTCGGCATGCGCTACGATCTGTAGCGACTTTCTCGCCCCTGCGACGATCGCTGGAGGCAGGGATGTTGTGAAAATGAATCCGTTTCCGAACGAACTTAAGAAGTCTACGATTTTATGCGAGCTTGCGATGTATCCTCCGAAAGTGCCGAAGGATTTTGCCAAAG
>JABAAS010000015.1:0-4479 GCA_014238625.1 Alphaproteobacteria bacterium
TATTAATCAAGGCTCTCGAGGCTGCTATCAATGTCGTTCCTCAAATGCCAGAGTGGTTGCCCCATAAATTAATTGAAAAATACTCTTATCCAAATTTTTGTACAGCCATAAAAATATTACATAAAGGCGGAGAGCAGGATAGCAATCACGCTCGTGCAAGGTTGGCATACGACGAATTGCTCGCACATCAAATATCTCTAAATATCGTAAAACAAAATTGGAATAAAGGTAAAAATATAAATCATAATCATTCTCAAAATTACGACGAAAAAATATTAAATATCATAAATCAATTTAATAAGCAGCTACCCTTCGAGCCAACGCAGGCGCAAAAACAAGCCGTCGATGATATAAAAAAAGATCTCAAGGGCGAATACCCCATGCTAAGATTATTGCAAGGCGATGTCGGAAGCGGAAAAACATATGTCGCCGCCTGTGCTATGCTCTGCGCAATAGTCGAGGGCGGACAAGCCGTACTAATGGTACCCACCGAGTTGCTCGCGCGACAGCATCAACAAGTTTTTAATAAATGGTTTGAACCTCTGGCTATTAAAGTAACATTACTATGCGCATCCATAAATAAAAGCTCAAGGCTAACCGCTATGAAAAATATAGCCGAGGGAGAGGCGCAAATCATCATCGGAACTCACGCTCTTTTTCAACAAGATATAATATATAAAAAACTCAAGCTAGCCGTAATCGACGAGCAACATAAGTTTGGAGTATATCAAAGGGTCGCTCTAGCTGAAAAAGCTAAATCCGTAGACCTACTCGTCATGAGTGCTACTCCTATTCCAAGAACTCTAATGCTAGCCGTTTGGGGCAATATCAATTGCTCGCGCCTTGCGCAAAAACCCGCAGGGCGTAAAGAAATAATAACTAAAGCAATCTCAATTAAAAGAATTAATGAAGTAATAACCGCTCTCGAAAAATGGAGAAACGATGGTGAAAAAATATATTGGGTTTGCCCATATATCAAAGATAGCGAAAAACAATCTAATGTAATATCCGTGCAGCAGAGAGTCAAAAAATTAACCGAAAAATTCTCGCATAAAGTTATAGCAGCAATGCACGCAAAAATGCCAATGCAAGAACGCGAAGATGCTATTCAGAAATTCGCACAAGGAGATGCCGATATACTCGTCGCTACTACTATGATCGAAGTCGGTATCGATATACCAAAAGCTCGCGTGATCGTTATCGAAAACGCAGAACTCTTCGGCCTAGCTCAATTGCACCAGCTGCGCGGAAGAGTCGGGCGAGACGAAAAACAGGCTCGATGCATACTACTATACGACGGACAAGCAACCGACTTAGCTCGCGCTAGAATAAAGATAATGCGACAAATACAAGACGGATTCACTATCGCAGAAGAAGATTGGAACTTGAGAGGTAGCGGGGATACGCTCGGAATTCGACAAAGCGGAATGCCGCAATTCCTATTCGCAGACCTCAGCCAGCATAACTACCTAGCGCAAATAACCGCGCAACACGCAAAAAAAATAATCGAGCAAAGCGCTCAACTAAACTTAAACGAAAGAGAAGCTCTACGCTTGCTGCTCGCTCTATTTCAAAAAAATGAAGCCTTGATGACACTCAACGCAGCTTGATTGATAAATGCAATCGCAATGACCTTACAAAAATAAATCAGATACCATAGAAAAATACATCGCTTGCTAATATAATACTTGATAATATTAGCGCAGACAAGTATAAGGTTATCGAACAGTCCTTCTCGTAATTATTAATTGAAACTAATGTCTAAATACAAAATACGCAAAGCCGTAATACCAGCAGCCGGCTTAGGCACAAGAATGTTGCCCGCAACTAAAGCAATTCCTAAAGAAATGCTCCCAGTATTCGATAAACCTCTCATACATTATGCTGTGCGTGAATTGCTCAACGCCGGAATCGAATCTATTCTAATCGTAACTGGTTTGGGTAAGCATGTAATCGAAAATCATTTCGCAATAGATAGTGCTCTTGAGCAAGAATTAATTGCAAATAAAAAAATACGCGAGCTAGAGAATATCAAAAATAATACTCCTAGCGAAGGTAGCATAGCATTCGTACGACAATCTCATAGGCTAGGCTTATGGCACGCCGTATGGTGCGCTAGAAAATGGATCAAGCAAGAGCCTTTCTTCGTATCTACCCCAGACGAGTTGCTACTCGCTGAAACTTCATGCATTCAGCAAATGCTAAACATATACGAAAAAATAAATGATGCAGATGTTGCTCTGTTCGCAGCAATGGAGATGGAACGACAACAAACTCAACATTACGGCGTGCTCGAACCCATAGGAAAGCCAGAAGAAAATAAACCATTCCAAGTCAAAAGTATAGTCGAAAAACCTAAACCAGAAGAGGCGCTATCTAATTTTTGCGCCATAGGAAGATATATAATGCCAGCAGGAATAATGGATAAATTAGAAAAAGCCGTAGCAAATAAAAAAAATAAACAAGAAAATAATCTCGACTTAAATAATAATAAAGAAATACAGCTGACCGATACTATCGAAAGCTGGCTCGAAAATTGCACGGTGTTCGGTTGTCTCTATAAAGGAGAGCGATACGATTGTGGAAAAATCGGGGGATGGGTCGCTGCTAATGTCGCCGTGGCAAAACAACAGATAGAAAAACAAAATAATGAAACTCAAAGCCAAGAAAAAATAAATAGAGAAAATGAACATTGGCGACAAACTATAGATGCTCTTAATAAAATTGAACATCGTAAAAAATGAACGATCGGATACATCAATTCGAGGCAAGTATATTGCGACAATACGATATTCGCGGAACCTGGGGCGAAAACCTAAATCAAAATGATGCCATACTGCTCGCACAAAAACTAACTTCAATACTCATAGCTAAAAAAAATACTCAAAAAAAATCCGAAAATTGCAAAAATTACTGCGCATTAGTCGCGCGCGACGGACGGCATAGTAGTGAAGCACTAAGCAAAGCCTTGATAGAAGGGTTTCAAAAATCCGCCATAAAAGCTATCGACCTGGGACTCGTGCCAACTCCAGCACTATACTTCGCAGAAAAATATCTGCGCGAAAACATAAATGCTATCGGCGCCGAAATAAACGAAATATTATGCGCCGTGATGATAACCGGCTCCCATAATCCTCCTCAACAAAATGGCTTCAAAATAGTCGCATCAGGCAAACCCTTCTTCGGACGCGATATACAGGAACTCGCGCAAAAAACTAATGCAGAAATAAGCGACTCAGAGCCGAAAATAAAACTCGAAAAACAACTAAAGCCAACCAGCCTCGATATTGCCGATCCATATCTCGCGCGATTGCTGCTCGAAGACAAAAGGGTCAAGGGCGGAAAAATTCAAGCCGTCTGGGATGCCGGCGGCGGAGCAACCGCCACTATACTAAAGCCTCTGCTCGCAAGGCTAGCTGGCGAGCATAGTTTGTTGTTCGGCGAGATAGACCCATCGTTTAAAGCTCGTTCGCCAGACCCCTCAAAGCCTCGCGCGCTGAACTCGTTGCAAAATGCTCTCGCAAAAAAAGAGGGCGCAAAAGTCGGACTCGCCTTCGATGGCGACGGCGATAGGTTAGTCGTGATGTTGAAAGACGGTAGGTGTATCACCGGCGATAAGCTGACTCTAGTCTTCGCTCAAGAACTAATCAAACAAGACTCAATCAAACAAGAACTAATCAAACAAGAACTAATCAAACAAGACTTGGTCAAAAAAGACTCCCTAAAAAAGCAGGCGCAATCTATAAGCGAAAAATCTGCTCCCCTTATCTTGTGCGATATTAAAACCTCTCCTAACATTATAAAAAGAATAAACGAGCTCGGCGGAATAGCAAAGCTGGTGCCGAGCGGGCATGCAAACATAAAGCACGCAATCAGAAAGCAAGGCGCAGCTATGGCAGGCGAGGTAAGCGGGCATCTCTTTTTCAACGATAGATACTACGGCTACGACGACGCAATATACGCAGCCGTAAGGCTATGCGCATTGCTACGAGGCGGTTTGGCAATCGAGAAAACTCTAGCCGCTCTGCCAGATAGCGTCTCAAGCAGCGAGTTACGGCTGCAGGTCATAGAGGAAGAAAAATTTGCTCTGGTCGAAAAATTGCGACAAAAGCTAGAACAGAGGAGGAGCACTAACAATACAGACAAGCAGGTAGACAAAACTACAGATGAGCAGGCAGGCAAAAAAGTAGATAAGCGTACGGGTGGGTATAATGTACGCAGTCTCTGTACGCTCGATGGCGTACGGGTCGAATACGAACACGGATGGTGGCTATTGCGCGCGTCTAATACTGAGGCAACCATCGTTTTATGCGCAGAGGCAAATGATGCTACTGCTTGTCGGGCGATACTCAAGTTTGTTGCAAGTCTTTTGGCAGAGTGCGGTTTTGCCAATCCGCAACAAGTCGCTAACGCTGAACTGATACATTCCTAAAATCCAGTCTCGCTAATATAAATCCTCCACCTTACAAGTTTTTTTGC
>JABAAS010000015.1:4578-16332 GCA_014238625.1 Alphaproteobacteria bacterium
CAAGCCTTTTTGCAAGCCTTTTTGCAAGCCTTTTTGCAAGCCTTTTTGCAAGCCTTTTTGCAAGCCTTGTCTGTTACAAAAAAACCAAATTACAAAAAAACCAAATTATAACAAACCGATGCAAGAAAAATTCCTGCCCTCCTCCTCACCCGTTCGCACAGAACGGCGGTGGCTGAAGTACCGCCTATCGCTGAAAGTATCTAGTCTCATAAAGTCTATACGCTCGGCAGAAATGCCGCAGCCTCGAAGGCGCGCGCAGACATACTCCCCTAAATCAAAGTGCCAAGTACATACCCTATCGCCAGTAGAAATCTTCCGAGAAACTTTGCGGAAAAATACCTCGTTATTCGGAGTTAGGTTAATCTCATGCGCTAAAATAGCCGCAACAAAGTCATCGCTAACCTCATAAGATGAAACCGAAATCGTCGGACCTATCGCAACATTTATATCCTCAACCCTAGAACCCAAACTAACCATTCCTCGCACAAGCGATTCTACAATGCCGCCCAACGCACCGCGCCAGCCCGCATGCGCAACTCCGCATCTGCCCCTACCATCCGCAAATAAGACCGGCGCGCAGTCTGCCGTATAAACGCCCAATAATACGCCAGATAAATTCGTAACAATGCCATCGCAACGCGGCGCACTCGCAAGGCTCGACCATAGCTTGCTAGTCTCCGTCAGGCAAATAACCTCGTTCGAGTGATGCTGGCGTGCGCAGATAAAGTGCGAAAAGCCAGATAAGCTACTGCTTGCTAATAAGCATAACTTCGCACAAGCGTCTGGAGAGGCAGAAGTAGCGGTGGAGGAGGGAGAAGTAACTAGGCTTTCGTTCTCGCTGCCGCCTCGTGCGAAAAAAACATGCGAAAAGCTCGGCTCTCGTCTAAGCAACGCAGACTCTATATGTCTATGATAACTAGAGCTAAGCAACTTCTCGTTCTTGGCAACCGCCATATATAATCTCCTACAATCTCCTGCTATCTCCTAAAGCAAATATAGTCGACCATCAACTAAACAAACTACATCAAGCTATTGCGGGCGCGAAATAATCTCGGGCGGCAGTAAAAATTGCGCGTCTATCCTCTTGTTATACCAATTTATTCGCCAGTCAAGGTGCGCTCCCGTTACCCTGCCAGTAGCCCCTATCTTCCCAATAACCGCTCCCCGTTTCACAAAATCGCCTACCGCTACATCTACGCTCGACATATGCAGAAACGCAGACTGAAGTCCATGACCATGATCAATGATAATCGTGCCGCCACTATAGTAAAAGTCCGACTCCGCTAGGCGAACTAATCCTCCCGCCGGTGCTACAACTCGCGTGCCAGTACTCGCCGCAATGTCCGTGCCATAGTGCGGACGACGTGCCTTGCCGTTCAATATCCTCTGCGAACCATAAACTCCGCTGATGCGACCCTGCGCCGGCCATATCCAATCTTCCGCAAAATCCGACCACTCTCCTACTTGCCTCCGCGCCGATCCTATCTGCGAGTTCTCTCGCTTGATACGAGATAATAGCTCCGCCGGTGGCGTTACTTGCTTCGCCGGTAAGCCGTCTATACGCTGGATGTCGTAGCTGCGTTTCTTGATATCCAAGGCATGCGTCGAAAAATCTCCGCCTCTATAAACAACAGTCAAAGAAACACTCTCCTTCTCATCGCGCGTAAAGCCGATGACAAACCTGCCCGCCTCATCCAGTAAAACTTCTCTCGAGCCTAGCGTAATAGACCTAACGCCAGTGCTCTCACCTAAAGCAATCCCCCCCTGCACAAAGTAGCCACGCATATCTATGCCTTTGAGCATTACTCGCTCGCGCGTAAAGGCTGGCGCATGCTGACCGCGTGCCCTATCTAATCCAGCAAGCGTGAAAAATAGCGTGAAAAATAGCGTGAATAAAAATAGAAAAAACAAAGGCTCTCGCAAGGAAACTCTACTTCTGCCCATACGCATACACATACACATACACTCGCGCATACGCGTACATATGCGCGTACATATGCGCGTACGCTCGCGTGTATGTCTCGCTCTCGCTCTGCCACTTATGGTGGATGCAAAAATAGCTCTCATAATTTTTTCCATATTCTCTTCCTTATTCTCTTCCTTATTCTCTTCCTTATCCTCTTGCATATCCTCTTGCATATTTCTCTTAACGCTCGTGAGTTCTAGCACTTATAGTTTCAATAGTCTCTGTTTAGTCTCCGCACCCTCCCCCTCACCTAAGGCAACCGCTCGTAAGTTACTTCGGTCCGAAAGTAGCGTGTCAAACTCTTCACCAGCTCGCAACGACTTCGCGCTACGCACTATCTTGCCATCAACACGCACCAAAGCAAAACCTCGCGCAAGAACCGAACCATAAGATAACGAGCGTAAAAGTTGCGAAAACTTCGATAGCTCCTCACGCCTTCCAGAAATAATCGCGCCAATCGCTCGTTGCTGTCTTGCCTCGCTGTTCGTAAGGCGTTGGCGCGCGCGCAAAATCTTGTCCGCAAGCCAGCGCCTCGATAGGCGTTGACGCGTGAGCGCGCTCGATAGTCTATCCAAATACGAGACCATCGCAAGCCCTAATGCTCGCTTGTTGGTGGCTAGCTGTAATCGCGCACGCTCTGTGCGGGCTTCTAAGGCTCGCGGTAAAGAACGCGAGCTCACAGATAAGCGCGTACGCAAACTTTCAAATTGTAAGGAAAATAAACCTTGCAGGCGCAACTCTAAATCCGTAAGGCGTCGCAGTAAGGCTCGCTTATCAGGTACCGATAGCTCCGCAGCCGCGCTCGGTGTCGAGGCGCGCAAATCCGCTACATAGTCTAGTAGAGTCACATCGCTCTCGTGACCTATCGCAGAGACTACCGGTAGAGCGCAGGCAAAGGCAGCGCGTATTACCGACTCCTCGTTGAAAACCCACAAGTCCTCTATCGAACCGCCGCCACGCGCTACTATAACTAAATCAAGGTCGGGAAACTCTTCTCTAAACTTGCGCGAGGCAAGTAGCGAAAATGCTGACAAAATACTCGACTCCGCATCTCGTCCTTGCACCGAAATCGGTAAAAGCAGTAAGTCTACCGCGCAACGAGCAGCTATGCGCTGAACTATGTCGTGCAAAACAGCACCGCTCGGCGAGGTCAATAACGCAATACGGCGCGGGAGGGTCGCTAGGCGTTGTTTATGCTCCGCTGAAAACAATCCCTCCGCCGCAAGTTTGCGCCGACGCTGCTCTAAAAGTTTCAGCAACGCTCCCTCACCAGCAGCCTCTAAATCCGTAACCTGAAGTTGATAGCGCGAGCGTTGCGAGTAAGCCGTCAATCCTCCCTCAGCTATAACCTCTAGGCCTTCCTCCGCTCGATGACGCAAACTACGCACCCTGCCACTCCAGCATACAGCGTCTAATGTCGAGTGCTCGTCCTTTAGCGAAAAGTAAATATGTCCCCTCTCCGTTTGTTTCAAGCCAGATATCTCGCCGCGGACGCTGACGCGCGAAAATCGCGATTCTATATGACCCTTCAAAAGACTCGATAGCTCCGAGACGCTATGCGCGCGGTTGCCTCCCTCAACAATTCGCTTAGTTGGAGAAGTTAGGGACGATGGCGGTTGAGTGGGAGACAAGCTAAAAACCTCGTGCAATATGCTTTCCTGCAACATGCTTGTCTGCAACATTCTTGTCGAAATACTTGCCGAAAGCAACTCGGCTCAATGCCAAAGCCCGCAGGCGCGAAGCTAGGCGCAGAAAAAGAATTATCGATAGTCCAAGCATAAAAACCAAAGCAGAAATCGAAAGTCCTAATAGACCTAAACTCTGTAAAAGTAAGTCAAGATTGCCGAAAAAACCTCGCTCCTCAAGCTGCGGAGAAAAGGAAAGGCGCAGTGGATGTCTGAATGCTCCCCAAACGCCTAGCGGTAAAAATAAAAAAATCGCGTAACGCTCAAAGCCACTCGACAATAGACGCAATGCCAGCAAGCCGAACGCGCTTATGCCTAGTAAGCTCGTCAACGAAAGCAATAGTAAACTGAGCGAAAGCAGCAAAGACTCGCCAGGGTAGAGAGAGATGAACGCTCCGTAAAGCGGCGCAAAACCTAACTCCCCTACTCGCCAAGAGCCAGTCGATAGGATCGGTAACATCGTTAGAATTATGAAAAAAAGTAGCGTAAAGCAGAGAGCCAAAAGCAGAAAAAAACTAAATACCTTAACAAAAAAATCTTTCTTGAAAAACCTCATATTTGAAAATATCCTGCCAAAAAATCCTCTGTACAAAAATCCTCCGCATAAAAAACTACTACTTAAAAAACGCTTGAACAAAGGAAGCCTATCTAAAAAAGTCACTACAGAAGTGAGAAATCTAGCGCGGGCGGAAAAGAGTTCGGAAGAGGGCTTAGTGGCAGGGGCGGTAGCAGGGGTCGTAGCGGGGTTCGTAGCGGGGGTCGTAGTGCCAGTCGCTGTTAAGCCTGTCAAATTTACAAGATACGCAAGCGCAAAAAAACCAAATGCCGAGCGGAAAATTAAAAGAAAGCTCGTGAAAATTCCGCCAGAAAACTCCCGCACATCACTCGAAGGCGGGAAGCTCGTCAAAAAAGACCATAAGCCAGAAACGCTCGATAGAAAAGAAGAGTCTATCCGCTCAAAGCCCATCTGCGAAGAGTAGCCCGCCGATTGCTCAAGCATCAAAAAACACAGCGTGCCGTAAAAAAGTAATGCAACCGGTAGTAATATACAAAGTAAAAATGTAATTACTCGCAAAGGGCGCGCAAAAATAAGTGGAAAGCCCAAGACCGCAAGCAAAAATAGCGTAATAAGTAAAACCGCTTGCCGCAACTCTAAACCAAAAAATAAATTCACAAATAAATCTGCTCGCAAGCCTCCCCATCCCTCGCCAGAAAAAGTAGCGGGCGGCGTAAGTTCGTTCTGCGCCGCTACAAATAAGCGCGCGCTCTGTTGGAAAAATATCTCCGCAACACTCGGTAGTAGCTCAAATAGTAACGATAGTAAAAAACCGCTCGCAAATAATATAACTGCAAATCTGTATAGTTTGCCGCGCCATAAGCTAGCGTCAAATCGTCTGAAAAAAACTGCCAGCGACGTATCGCTCTTACCTGAAGCAGAGCGGGCTGAAGCGAGGTGGGCTAAACCGAAATGCCCGCTCGCTCGACTGCCGAAAACAGCCCAGCCCTCTAGCAGCTGGAAAAAAAGCGCAAGCGGAAATAGCCAAAGCAAAACAGAAAGAACGCGCATCGGTGAGGCAACCGAAAACAAGCTCGCAACGCTCGCTATCGCAAGCGGCGTCAATAAAACAGAGCCCAACAAAAGCACCGCCCGAAAACTCGCAAAAAATCCTAAACTAGTAGACTCGCTAGAATCTACGCTCGTGCTCGCGGCGGGGCGGGGGGCTGATGGCGGGAGGGGCGGGAGGGGCGGCGGGGAAGTCTTATCTATACCTATATCTATTCTTCGGCGCAAAAACTTAGCAGAAAGGCTACTCAAAAGACTGCTAAAAAGACTACTAAAAATCCTGAGCAAAACTCCGCCCAAAACTCCGCTCAAAAAAATAAGACGCTCGCTAAAAAATAAAAAAACGCAGAGCAGCAACGCTACCCCTAGCGCATCATTCAGCAAAAATGACAAGAAAAAAGACAAACTCTAATGTTAAGGCTAGTAGAGGAGGGATGGGGGGCTATGTGCTTTTGTCCGTTCGCTCGCTCTCAACTTTAAACCAAAGCCAGAAAAGAAGAAAAGTACTTAGCAAATAACCAAAAGGAAAATCATATACTCGCCAATGTTCATCAAAAAAAATAAAAACGCTCGCCGCGCTACCTGTAAAAAGAGCCAACGCGATATTCGACAAAAAAGAAGGAACCATAGGAGGAAAAGGCAGTCGCTCTCCGCCTATCATCCTCGAAAAAACAAGTACTATACCAACGACTGGAAACAACACGATCGCAAGTGCCATGCCCAATTCGTCCAAAAAAATTAACAAAACAAAGCCCGTAGCAAAAACAAGAGAAAAAATCAAAAGCATATCATACCTGTATTCTATCCAAAGAATTACAAAAGCGCAGGTCAGTAGAAAAAATCTGTAAGTAGCAGTGAAAAAAGGACTGCTATCGAAAAAATAAATAAAAAAAGTAACCGCAAATAACAGAGAAACCGCAGATCTCAAAACAAAAATATGCGGTTCGTTACGATAGAAGGATAAAAGTTTTGATAGCATCGCCGTCCTATATGTTTGGGCTATGAAGGAAATATACGCAAAGCGCACTCTAAAAGTCTCGTCTCCTTTGTAGTACCCTCATCCGTTGGAATCTGTTGCAATTCTAATAGCACCAAAAATAAACAGCCGCAACTCCGCGCACACATTACTAACTAAAAAAACTTGCTCGCTACTCTTACTCGCTCCCCTTGCTCGCTCTCGCTATTCTTGCTCCCCTTGCTCGCTAATCTTACTCGCTCCCCTTGCTCGCTCCCCTTACTCGCTCCCCTTGCTCGCTACTCTTGCTCGCTCTCGCTACTACTCTCGCTACCCTTGCTAGGCGTAGCAACATTAAGGCGGTAGCCGCCAGACTCCGTTAGTAAAAAAGACGGCTCGTCAACATTGTCCTCTATCTTCTTGCGCAGACGGTAAATATGCGTCTCTAGCGTGTGCGTCGAAATGCCCTTGCCGTAACCCCAAACCTCCTGCAACATAACCGCACGCGAAACTACCTTGTCATGCGAACGATACAAGTGCTTCAAAATAGACGCCTCCTTAACCGTCAAAGGAATCTTGTCCTTCGGGTCGTCCTTGTCAACTAAACGCCGCGCGTTCGGTTGAAAACGAAAACGACCTATTCGATACTCCGTATCCTCATGCTTCTCATGAATGCGAAGGTGCGTGCGAAGGCGAACCAAAAGCTCTCGAAAACGAAACGGCTTCGTGATGTAATCCGTAGCCCCAGAATCAAAGCCCCCCACTACATCCTGCTCCTCATCATGCGCAGTCAACATCAATACCGGCATATGATAGCCAGAATCGCGCATCTTGCGACAAGCCGAACGACCATCCATATCAGGAAGACCAACATCTAACAAAACCGCGTCTATCGGCTTCTCCGCTAAAACCTCAAGACCAGATGATGCCGTATAACAGCTCTCAACTCGATAGCCGCCAGAAACTCGAAGCTGCTCCGCCAATGAATCGCAAAGAAGCTCATCGTCATCAACTATTAGTATCTTCTGTACCATCGGAAAAATACCATAAAGACAAATCTCGTTACAAACAAACCTCGTTACAAATAAATCAGCAAGCTCCGAAACCTTAAGGGCTTGAAAATATCCGTGAATGGTATAGTATGCACTATCAGCTATTACTATGGCAAGTCACTTGTAGAATATATAACAAAATAGATAACTAGCCTGAAAAATCGCTCGTTACTAAAAAACTAGGGGAGAAACATAATGCCAAAAAACAGTAACAGCCACAAAATAAAAGATGGAAAAATACCCCAAAAAGTAAAGTCAGCAGAAAAATTAGAAAAAAAAGTGGAAAAAACAGAAGAAAAGCAAAGAAGATCTACTCTGATTAGTAGAAATATTCGAATCGATAGGCATAGAACCTCCGTGCGGCTCGAGCCGATATTCTGGGATATTCTACAACATATAACTAAACGCGAAAAACTATCCATACACATCGTATGCACAAAAGTCGCAGAAAGAGCTCCGCAATTGCCTCTAACAGGAGCTCTGCGAATCTTCCTGATCGCATACGCATGGCGCGCTGGTATGTCGTCGGCTCTCGAAGCCGTGCAGACCGGAAAAATGGAGCTCTGATAATCACAACAGAAAACCTATTGCTCAACTCCATCGCAAATGGCGGAGCAATCTGAATGCTGAATGGAGCCGAGGGGAGTCGAACCCCTGACCTCTACAATGCCATCGTAGCGCTCTGCCAACTGAGCTACGGCCCCTGAAAACTAATAAATAACATAATAATCAATAAAATAATCGACAAAATAATCAATTATTATAAATAAATCTCAATAATATAGTAAACATTAATATAAATTAACATAATTACTATATTAATATAAATAGTAATTAAATAATAATCTAAATTAATTATACAAATTAATTATCTAGCAACGACTCTAAATCGTTTATCATCTCCTCTATAACCAACAAACCTCGTTGCCAAAAACGCCCATCGCTCGCATCTAAACCAAAGCTCAACAATATATCCCTATAATCTCGGCTGCCCCCAGAGCGTAATAAATCTAGATACTTCTCCGCAAAGCCAGCCATGCCATCTCGGTATAAGCCATACAAAACATTAACTAAACAATCGCCAAAAGCATACGAATAAACATAAAATGGCGCATGGATAAAGTGCGAAATATAACCCCAATAATAATTATACGAAACATCAAAATCGAAAATGTCTCCTAAACTCTCGCGACTAACAGAAAGCCATATCTCGCACAACTGATCGCTCGATAAAGGACCAGACTTGCGTGCATCATGCACTCTGGTCTCAAAGTCTAAAAACGAAATCTGACGCACTACCGTATTTAGCATATCCTCTATCTTGCCCGCCAGCAACGCACAGCGCTCAGACTTGCTCGACGCTCGCTCTAGCAATAAGTCAAAGGTTAGCCGCTCGCCAAAAACCGACGCCGTCTCCGCTAAAGTCAAAGGGGTCGCCGCCAGCAAATAACCCAAACGAGAAGCCAATACCTGATGGATGCCATGTCCTAGCTCGTGCGCTAATGTCATAACATCCCGAGTCTTGCCGCGATAGCTCATCAATATATATGGATGCGCAGACGGAACGCAAGGGTGCGAAAAAGCACCAGACATCTTGCCAGCTCGAGCACCAGCGTCTATCCAAGAGGAAACAGAGCCAGAAGAAAAACCATTGCTCGAATCATTCACAAAAAACTTCGAGCATATCTCTCCCATCTCAGGCGAAAATCTACCATAGGATTCCAAAACTAAATCGCGTGCCTCAAGCCAAGGGATAAGCCTGCGCTCCGAATGCGGAAATGGCGCGCCGCGATCCCAATAGGCAAGCTTGGTTTGCGAAGCTCTGGGGTTCGTAGCTCGGCTTTTGCCCAAACCTTTACTCAAACCTTTACTCAACCCTTTACTCAACCCTTTGCTCAAACCTTGGTTAAGCCAGCCAGCCTTCAGGCGATAGTAGCGATGCGACAAGCGCGGGTAGAAAGCGCGCACGCTTTCTCTCAAAGAAGCAACAACCTCCGACGATATGCGGTTGTCTAAATTGCGAGAATCAATCGGATGCTTGAAGCCTCGGCGATTGTCCGTCAAAAGTTTGTCCTGAGCTAGCGTGTTCGTAATCATCGTCAAAAGACTCGCCTGCGAGCGCAAGCCCGCCCCTAAAGCCTTCGCCGCCCTCTCGCGTTTCTTCCCATCCCTATCCGATAGTAAGTGCAGAACCTCCGATAAAATTAAACTGCGCTTGCCCACAGAAAAACGCAGTGCCGCCTCGCTCTCGTCATACAGCGTGATCCAAGCCTGATGCGAAGTCAGCGATTTCTCCGATATAAACTCCTCTAGTTCCTCCGATAGCTGATAAGGGCGAAAGCGTCGTAGCGCCGTAATCCAACATTCATACTTGCGCAAACGCGAATCAACTTTATAGCGTTCCTCTAAAAAATCATCGCTCAATAAATTTAGCTCTAGTCCGAAAAACAGTAAGTCCTTCTCTATCTCCGTCAACAACTCCTGCTGACTCTGGCGGAAACGGGAGGCTACTCCATCGCTCAAATTCTCAGCCGATTGCAAAAAAGCAAAGCTCGCAAGGCGTGATAATTGCTCCGACAATGACTCGTAGTCTCGCAATGCACGACCCAAATCTCTAGCCGTCAAACTCGACAACTTACCCCTAAAAGAGCGCGAAAATCTGCGAGACGATTTACGCACTCGCGATAAATCTTCCTCTATACGCTTATCATCGATACCATCATATAGAGCAGACAAATCCCAGCTAGGCAAGCTACCCAGCACTAGCTCTTCCCTGCTGGCTGAGCTATTAGATTGCTTATTAAACTTCTTGCCAGGACTTTTGCCAGAGCCCTTAATAGAGCTTTTGTCCTTTTTCTCGGCAAGCCGTAAAGTCATGCTCGCAACGCTCGCTCGATCATCGTGATGCCAGAAGGCAAGCCATAGAGTTTAAGAAAGCCGCCAAAGCGAGGGCCAGTGCTCTGACCTAGCAATATCTCATACAAAGCGCGAAACCAATCGCGCAGACGACCCTCATAACCGCTTGCCATACCTATCTCATAAACTACCGCCTGAATCGTTTCAACATCTGAATCAAGCGGTAGCTCGCGCAGGCGCGAAACTAAACTCGACAAAGCTACTCGCTCATCAGCACTCGCAGCGCGCGGGTGGCTCGACGGGCGCACAAAGTCGCGGTCATACGATAGCGCATAGCCCCATAAAAGATGCAGGCTCGCTTGCTCGCCTGCAGAAAGATCAGCAGGCAAGGAGCTCGACAAAACCGAACGCCAAGCATCGCTCGCAGACAAGCCAGAGCTCGCAACACCCTCGCTCTGAAGACCCAAAGCCGTTACCAAATTCTGCAGTAAGGGATAGCTCAAACCTTGCGGTAGACTCGTCAAAATCGGTTGCTCAATATGAAATACCGCACTATCAAGGCGCGAGACGATATCCTCCTCCTCGTCAAACTTACGACGATCGATCAGATACTCGTCCATGCAACGCGGAATGCAGTCGAAAAATAAACGCTTCGCCGTGCGCGGCTTCCTATACATATAATAGGCAAGCGAATCCTCGCTGCCATAACGAAGCCAATCGTCTATCGTCAAGCCGTTGCCTCGAGACTTCGATATCTTCTCCCCTCGCTCGTCCAAAAATAACTCGTAGGCAAAACCAACCGGCGCGCGATAACGCTCTGACAAACTAGACGAGCTAGCTCCCTCACCCTCACCCTCACCCTGACCTAGTATGCTGGCTATCTTCTGCGAAAGAACCGCCGACGGTGTCAAGTCCTTCCCATACATCTCGTAGTCAATCCCCAAAACATACCAGCGCATCGCCCAATCCGGCTTCCATTGCAACTTGCATTTACCTCCATAAACCGAAGTCTCGCGAGCCTTGCCAGCAACATCCTCATACAAAATAACTCCGCGAGCAGCGTCAACCTCTAAAACCTTCGCCTGCAGCACAACTCCGCTCTCCGCGCATATCGGTAAAAAAGGGCTGTAAGTCTCTCGCCGTTCCTCGCCAAGCGTGCCGCGCATCACCGCTACAATATCATCGTAGCGCTCAAGAACGCGCCGCAAGCCAGCGTCAAAAAAACCGCTCCGATAGCATTCGCTCGAACTACGAAAGCTGTAGGCAAAGCCAAAGCGGTCGAGAAAACCCTTCAATAGCTCGTTGTTATGGCTCGCGTAAGAAGAATGGCAGCCGTAAGGGTCCGCAACGCTCGATAGGGGTTTGCCTAAATGCGCTCGCAACATCGACGCCTGCGGCGCAGAGTCCGGAACCTTGCGAAAGCCGTCCATGTCGTCCGAAAAACAAATCAGCTCGCTCGGTTGCTCCGACGAAAGCAGCGAAAAAGCGCGCCGAACCATGCTCGTGCGCAAAACCTCGCCAAAAGTTCCTATGTGCGGAAGTCCAGAAGGGCCGTAGCCAGTCTGAAACAAAACCTTGCGCTTAGGTAACTCGCTCAAGCCCGCGCGCTCGGATTCTTGGCGCAGACGATCGTATATCTTGCGCGCCTCAACAAAAGGCCAAGCCTTCGAGCTAAG
>JABAAS010000160.1 GCA_014238625.1 Alphaproteobacteria bacterium
GAAAGGGCGTTAAGCAAGACTTGAAAAAAGCTGTCGAGTGGTATCGCAAGGCAGCAGAACAAGGACACGTTTGGGGGCAACACAGTTTGGGCGGGCTGTATCGAGACGGGAAGGGCATTCCACAGGATCATCAAAAAGCTGCCGAGTGGTATCGCAAGGCAGCAGAACAAGGACACGCTTGGGGGCAATACAGTTTGGGCGAGCTGTACGAAGCAGGAGAGGGTGTTAAGCAAGACTTGAAAAAAGCTGCCGCGTGGTATCGCAAGGCAGCAGAACAAGACAATTCTTGGGCGCAATACAATTTGGGCGAGCTGTACGAAGCAGGAGAAGGTGTTAAGCAAGACTATACACAGGCTGCCCAATGGTATCGCAAGGCAGCAGAACAAGGACACGCTTGGGCGCAACACGATTTGGGCGTGTTGTATCGAGACGGAAAGGGTATCCCACAGGATCATCAGAAAGCTGTCGAGTGGTTTCGCAAATCGGCAGAACAAGACAATTCTTCGGCGCAATCCAATTTGGGTTGGCTGTATGAAAAAGGAAAGGGCGTTAAGCAAGACTTGAAAAAAGCTGTCGAGTGGTATCGCAAGGCAGCAGAACAAGGAAACGCTTGGGCGCAAAACAATTTGGGCGAGCTGTACGAAGCAGGAAAGGGCGTTAAGCAAGACTTGAAAAAAGCTGTCGAGTGGTATCGCAAGGCAGC
>JABAAS010000161.1 GCA_014238625.1 Alphaproteobacteria bacterium
ATTTTTCTACCTTGCTCAGACAATATAAACTCGAATCGATAGAGGGAGCCGTAGGAAAAGCTGTTAGTTAATTGCTTGTAAAATTAGTTTAATGGTACTATTTTTTCAACTTTGCAAGTAAGAGTATTGGATTCTGCCCGAATACGCGAAGTAATGATAGCACCAAAGGTATTTGACCCGCGGTAAGTCATTATCAAATTCAGTGTGTCACCATTGTCAATGTATTTTGTATCAACATGCTCGAAAGAAGATGGGTTGTTAAGAGCCTCCTTAACTATACGGGCAAAGTTAATATGAGAACCTGACCACGCGCTAAAACAAGCATGAACAACATCTTCGCGTGTTTTGGGTTTTGGGGGAGGAGAATTGGATGGTCCAGAACATTTAACTACACCAATAATTATAATACCAAAGAAAATTAATAAGAAAACAACCACGCCGATAAGGGCTGATTTTATGCTCATAGTTTCTTCTTCTTTTTTTTCAGGTTCGGTTTTTTTGGACATTGCAATGGTACTTGGTAGAAAATAGTAAACGTAATTGTGTCATACATTTCTAGTAGATTTTTTTATTAAACGCAATAACCTTAACACATGACCGAAATCATCACCCGCATACGTGACATCGTCAAACCTTTCGATTATATAATCGTCGATCAGTGGGGGGTCATGCATAATGGACGAGAAGCAT
>JABAAS010000162.1 GCA_014238625.1 Alphaproteobacteria bacterium
CTGCGTCTGGTTTGAAAGATTTGCGTAACACGCCTATCGACCCTGCTCTTCCAGGGGTTGAGGTGCATGCGAATGTTCTCTCGAACATTTTGTCTGGTGATTCTTTGCTTGTTCCGCCCTCGATAGATATTTTCGAGACATTGGTTATGTTGATACTAGGTATTTTGACGATCTTGATTAAAAGACGTTTTTCACTCGCGCTGGCTTTTGTTTTATTTTTGTTTTTTATTGCGCTCAATTTTTCGACTAGCATTTATCTTTATTTAAACTATGGCATTCTGTATGACGCTTTTTTGATCAGTTTGGTGACATTTTTGATATTCATCATGTTTACTCTATTCAACTACCTACGAGAATCGTCTGAGAAGAAGCATATACGCCGTGCTTTTGAGCAATACTTGTCGCCAGCACTAATCGAGCAACTTTCGGCTTCGCCTGATAAGTTGAGTTTGGGTGGTGAGTTGCGTACTATGTCTTTTCTTTTTTGCGATGTTCGCGGTTTTACGACTATATCTGAAAGCTACAAGACTAACCCTCAGGGTTTAACTCTCCTTATGAATCGCCTTTTGACTCCTCTCACAAACGAAATCTTGGAGCGTAAGGGAACCATAGACAAGTATATGGGCGACTGCATAATGGCATTTTGGAACGCGCCGCTTACCGATGATCAGCATGCGGAAAATGCTGTT
>JABAAS010000163.1 GCA_014238625.1 Alphaproteobacteria bacterium
TGCGCCTATATTCGCGCGCCCGTAAGGTTGCGCATGCGAATATAGACGCAAGCTAGCATGTATGCGTAAAGATGCGCCACGCTCCCACCCCCCTATTAATGTTAATTTTTGCATTTTTTTCATTTGAAAGACGCGCTCCGCGCGTTAGCACTGCGTGCATTTAGCGCACGGCAAGCCGTGCGCTTTTTGTAATTTAGGCTTGCTAACGCAAGCACTGCTGCGCAGAGCTTCGCGGGGGGCTTAAGCCCCCCACACCCCCCTTATGTTAGCCCCCCCATGTGTTAATCACACTCACACCCCCCTTATGTTAGCCCCCCATTTGTTAATCACATCCACACCCCCTATGTTAATCATTGACTATCCACAGCCTCAACCCGCGCCCGCAACCCCTCGCAACCCTCCCCCGTCAAAGCAGAAATAGCATAAGCCCCATAAAAATTAGCCGAACGCAAAACCGCACCACGCCCATTAAGCGTCAAAGCATCAATCTTATTCCAAACCTCAATAATCCGCCCCCGACAACCCAACCTCTCCAATACACGCAAAACCTCTAGCTTCTGCTCAGCACTATTGCTAGCCGAAATATCCCTAACATGTAAAATAGTCTGCGCCTGAACAACCTCCTCTAAAGTAGCAGTAAAAGCATCAATCAAAAAATGAGGAAGCCTAGCAATAAAACCAACCGTGT
>JABAAS010000164.1:0-429 GCA_014238625.1 Alphaproteobacteria bacterium
AAAATTAATGGCGGAAAAGACAAAACCTTAACAACAGCTAGAGGATCCGACAATCCTTGCCTAACACAATCAGATGAATAGCAAATCAATGCCTTAATCCAATACTGCTTCTTTGAATTATACTTAGCACCAATAGAGGTCGCAGAACCTAAATAACGACGATAGAAATATAATACATTCGATAGATTCGCAAAAACAGCTCCATAACGAACCAGCATACGCTCATATAAATCCAAATCTTCTCCGATAGAAAATACCTCTCGATAACCGCCAAGAGAAAACACTCGGGCGGTGCGATACACCAATGTCGCATGTAGTAGGGGGTACTCTCCTCTACTTATATCCTTAGCAATCGCCTTACAACCCATAGCAAATGGTATCTTATAACCGCCTACCCCTTCTATCTTATTAAAACCTTGCTCTTCTATC
>JABAAS010000164.1:439-677 GCA_014238625.1 Alphaproteobacteria bacterium
CCATAGGGTAAATATACCTGCCCATGAGCTCGATTATCTTTTGCTGATCAATAGCATATGCTATATTATACTTCTTGTCTTTTATCCTATTGCCACGATCGTTTATATTGACACTACGGCAACCTAGCATATAAATATCTCTATGCTTGTCCATATAAGAAACTTGTTTCGCCAAACGACAGCGAGCGCAAATATCATCCGAATCCATGCGTGCAACCAATGCCGCTCGAACCTCGCG
>JABAAS010000165.1 GCA_014238625.1 Alphaproteobacteria bacterium
GCTCGGGCTGGTAGGTAGGCAATGGCGGGCAGGGCTCGCGCGTGGTTTTATCAATCCGCCTCGTTTTCTTCTTTCTCCTCGCGGTCTAGGTATATATTATCGCGGTGGTAGTTAAGGTATTCTTTGTTTCCTTTCGATAGATTCTTAATCTCTAAATCTTCAGTTATACTGACCCTATCTGGTTTTGCTAAATCCTCTGAAATATCAATTTTACCATTATCTTTGAAGGTAATAAATCCTCTATCGAAGGCTTTGTCGAGGTTTGCTGTGAGTAACAAGCCGTTGTCAACATTTAACCTTTCTGTGTCTTCAGACTCACTCCAAGGTTTAATGTGCGAGGCGATTAGCATTTCTTTTTGTTTGTAACCAGTAACCGAACATCCATTCCATTTTTTGAACAATTTATCTCTAAATAATCCTTGCCCTATTCTTGCTTTAATTATCGCTAACCTTTCAGTTTCATTTATTCCTTGTTGTTTTAAATTTTCAAGTATTTTTTTAAACTCTTCCATTTCTTTTTTAAATCTATCGTCAAGATTAATGTCTGGAATAAAATTCGCTAAACAATAGGTGTTTTTTTCTATTTTTTCAAAATTTTCTTTACCTTGACTATTTATAATAATATTAATTTTTCTATCTATATCTGGTTGTTGAATTTTTTTTTCACCGTA
>JABAAS010000166.1 GCA_014238625.1 Alphaproteobacteria bacterium
TACTTAAGCGATGGCAGCGTAGATTTGGTTATAACCTCACCGCCATTTTTGAACACGGTCGACTACGCGCAAGACAATTGGCTACGCTTATGGTTTTTAGGGGTGCGTGAGGATTCGGTCGAGTTTTCTGTTAGTTCCTCGCTTGATGCTTGGCGAGATTTTATCCGTAAGACTTTTATCGAACTAGCTCGCGTTGTGCGCAGGGGCGGACGAGTTGCCTTTGAAGTAGGAGAGGTACGCAAGGGCAAGGTTTTACTAGAACAAGAGGTAATAAAATCTTTAGAGGGCTTGCCGTTCAGGCTAGAGAAGATTTTTATCAACCGTCAAGACTTCACGAAGACCTCGAACTGCTGGGGGGTGGCAAACAACAAGTCTGGCACGAACAGCAACCGCATCGCTGTTCTTAAAAAAATTTAGTTTGATGTTGCTAATCTTTACGAATGTTTTATTCCGCGCAATTTTTCACCACGCCTGCGTAATAGCTCTAGGGATACGAGCAAGGCGATAGATATTACTATCAAGCATGTTGCGACCGCGAGTATAGTCGGGCTTATATTTTCTCGTAGCCCTGAGAACATTTTCCAAGGTATTGTGCGTTGCCTGAAGGATCCTACGAACAGGACGACGACGACCTCGTCGAAGGATGTTATGAAAGCGAACAAGCCGC
>JABAAS010000167.1:0-225 GCA_014238625.1 Alphaproteobacteria bacterium
CGAAGAATCTTTGTCAATCGTACAGCTATTGCAGGCAGACGGATAGGGGAGACAACAAGACGCTATCTCTACAAGCGGGGTGTGGGGGAAATCTATATATAAGACTTTGTCTATTAGCTAGCTCTACAAAATTTTGTCTACTAGCTAGTTGCCGTATACATCAATTAACAAAAGGGGGGTGTGGGGGGTTTAAACCCCCCGCAATAGCTCTGCGCAGCAGTGCGT
>JABAAS010000167.1:235-661 GCA_014238625.1 Alphaproteobacteria bacterium
CGCCTGCGCTACCTTGCGGGCGCGCGAACATAGGCACAAGAAAATCTATTAAACGACTAAGGTAATGTTTAGGGGGGGGGACTTTGTCCCCCCGCAAAAGCCCTGCGCAGCAGTACGTGCGTAGCACGCTTAATTACAAAAATGCACGAAGTGCTAACGCGCGAAGCGCGTATTTATTCTTAAATTATACTGCGCCTCGTTCGTTTGCGCTTTCTCGCGATGCGCACTCACTCGGCGCGTAATCTATTAGCTCTAGGTGCGATGTATAACTGATAAAGATATTTTGCTCAACGACGACTAGGGGATTTTTAGGGGGGGGGCTTTGTACCCCCGCAAAAGCCCTGCGCAGCAGTGCGTGCGTAGCAGGCTTACATTACGCAGATGGATGGTTTGCACTCATTTGTTAGAAAAAAGTTTGAATTTATT
>JABAAS010000168.1 GCA_014238625.1 Alphaproteobacteria bacterium
GGGATGTCATCGCTCCTTTGGCTGAAAGAATACTAGGACGATCCGTCGCCGAAGATATAAAAAACCCCACAAATGATGAAATCTTGGTCACTAGCGGTACCATGGTCGACGAAATGCTCGCCGATAAAATCGAAATGGCCGGCGTCTATAGCGTGCGCGTGCGATCTGTCATTACATGCCAACTCGAAAATGGAATATGCGCAACATGCTATGGGCGCGATCTAGCGCGCGGAACTAAAGTCAATATCGGCGAGCCAGGAACTCAACTGACCATGCGTACATTCCATGTCGGCGGCGCAGCACAGGGCGGCTACGAGCAGTCGTCTATCGAAGCTTCGATCGACGGTACCATCGAACTGATAGACGCACAGACCGTCAAAAATGCTGAGGGAAAGTTGGTCGTCATGAACCGACAGTCCGAAATCGTCTTGCGAGACGAGCAGGGACGTGATCGTGCTCGCCATCGGTTACCATACGGTTCTTGGTTACTCGTCGAAAACGGCGCAAAAATATTGCGCGGACAGCAACTCGTCGAATGGGACCCATATACTATTCCTATAATTAGCGAAGCCAGCGGTGTCGCCAATTGGCTCGACTTGATCGAAGGCGTCTCCATGCGCGAGGCAGTAGACGAGGTGACTG
>JABAAS010000169.1 GCA_014238625.1 Alphaproteobacteria bacterium
TGGTTAAAACTTGGGTTAAGACTCGGGCTAATACTCGGGCTAAGATTCGGGCTAAGATTCTAGCTAATAGGCTAACTGATTACACGCTTGTCTCTTTATTTTTGTTTTTATTTCTGCTTATCGCCCTCGTGCCTAGCAAACAAACTAGTGCACAAACTAGTGCACAAACTCGCGCACAAACTGGCGAAGGACAAAATATAGAGCAAGACAAGCCACGGGAGGAGTTAGACACGCATAGCAGCCTCGTCGATGCGCGCCTGCAGAACCTCTATCGGCGAGTTCGTTGCCCGGTCTGCGCGGGACAACCGATCTCCGAATCGGAAGCGCCGCTCAGCCGCATTTTGCGTGAAGAGCTAGCCAAGAAGATAGAGGCTGGAGAGAGCGATGAAGAGGCATTGGCTTGGCTAACTGCTCGTTATGGCGAAGGTGTTTTGCTCCGCCCGCGCTTTAGCTCTGCGGCACTATTGTGGCTTGCCCCGATTTTCCTCGCGGTTGCCAGCTTTTTAGTATTGCGCGCACGCACGAGGAGAGGGCAATGAAAGGAGTAGAGCCAAAATAATTCACCTGAGCTCTATATAATAGCAATAACCTTGTATAATAATTGGCGAATGGAGGGCTGGTCA
>JABAAS010000016.1 GCA_014238625.1 Alphaproteobacteria bacterium
GATTTAATCTTAGATGATTTGGATTTGTCAGATCTAAAGTTCGCCACCGGAGCACTCATAGACGCAAGCCTGAACTTAGCATCGCTAACTACTCCAGAAGTCGAAACTTCTGACTCTGATGGTTTGGCTGATAATATGCGCTCGTTCGCGCCGCTATCCCTATGACTAGGCATGTAACTCTTGTCCCTCTGATATAACGCAACCTAGAAAATATAGGCGCAATAAATGTAGTTCGTAGTTTAGTCTGTTCGTAAAATGTTGTTGTTCAATTTAAGTCAAGATTCGTACCAAAACGAATAACTCCAGCTTGATTCTACGATAAAATTCACCCTTTGCAATAGGGTTTTTGCTCGTTTTGCAGGTTTTTGTAAAAATCTCCGATATTTTTTGCTAAATAGACAAGTTTTTTCAGTTTTTCCATAGCCATAAGCGAGCAAAAGCGCAGACTACAGCTAAACAGAGTGAATAGCAAATCGATGGAAAAAACTCAAATCACACTCCTGCTTTCTTGCTCAAAGCAGAAAAAAATAACGAAAATCGCCAAAGGCGACAACAACAATCTATAGCCAGTTGACAAAGCGTAATACATACAACATTATCTGCTAATATTTTCATTGAAATTCAACTAAAACGC
This sequence comes from Alphaproteobacteria bacterium, assembly GCA_014238625.1. Taxonomy (GTDB): domain Bacteria; phylum Pseudomonadota; class Alphaproteobacteria; order JABAAW01; family JABAAW01; genus JABAAW01. The sequence goes on from JABAAS010000016.1 coordinate 635, forward strand.
TTCATGCAGGCAGCGGCTGTTGGCGATAGGCAGAGGCGAAAGCAGGCACGAGCGCAAGCAATAGGGTTCTAAAAAGCCTTGGCAAAAACTTTGCGCTCAAGTTCATTATACAAACTAAAAATTAGAGGATGGTCGTGTGGATTGGCTGGTTTACTTTTTGTCCCCTGCGGTAAATCGAGTGGCATTTGGTGTAATTGCAACATTATTTATATGCTCTTGTCTCGGCTTAAAAGAAAATGCAAGTAATTCTTTGCGTAAAATTGCAGGTAATGGTTCGGGCTTACTAACAACAACTGGGATACTTTTTACATTCTTAGGAATCACTATGGGACTCTACGGTTTCGACATAAATAATATCGATAGTAGCATTTCCGAACTTCTTGCGGGCATGAACACAGCTTTCTTCTCAAGTGTGCTGGGGATAGGTTCTGCAATTGTCTTTAAAATCATCATCAGCACGCAAAAAACTGCAAAAAGCGGAGTCAGCGCAGAAGACATACACCGAGAGCTACATAATATGGGTGAAAGCTTGAAGCAGGGGTTAAGTGCATTATTCGAGGCTTTGGGCGGCGAAAAAGATTCAAGCGTTATAAGCCATCTTTCTAAATTACGAATGACCACAATAGACAAGTTCGACGAGCTGACTAAAGAGTTTCAAACCTTTGCAGAAAAAATGGCAGAGGATAACACAAAGACTCTAATTACAGCGTTGGAAGATGTGATGAAAAACTTTAACGCAAAAATTAACGAGCAATTTGGTGATAATTTTAAACAACTCAATATTGCTGTAGTAAAGCTGTTGGAATGGCAGGAAAACTACAAAACGCAATTAGAAAACTTAGTTAAATCTTACGAAAGCTCAAAAGAAAGCTTAGAAAAATCCGACAAAGCGATAGAGGGAATCTCTAAACAAACCGCTAAAATTCCTAATCACTTGGAAAGCATGCAAAACATCGTCGAGGCATTGCAAAAACAAACCGAAGACTTGCAACAAAAACTTAACGCTTTCGCTGAATTAAAAGATAAGGCTACAAACGCAATGCCTGATATTGAGAAAAACTTAAAAGACCTAACCGAAGGGGTGCGAAACAATGTTGAAAAAAGCGTCGAAGGCATGAAGCAAGTCTTCGATACTCAACAAAATATGGCAAACACTGTTAACAACACTTATGCTGCATTGCCTGAAAGAATGCAAGAATCTATAGATAAATTTTCAAAAGATATGGAAAATGAAATTGAAAAAGAAATTAACTTAGCCACAAGAAAAATGGGAAGAAGCCTCGCTGCTATCGCAGATGAATTTGCCAATCAAATTGGTAGAATGAGTCAACATACTCAAACAATGGTAAACCTTATACAGAAATTCGAGGCGCGTAACCGATAGCAGAAATTGTTATGAGTACAGAAATCTTTACAGCCCGAGGAAGCGAAGAGGAGAGTTGGATGTCTATATCCGACCTAATGGCAGGCTTGATGATTGTTTTTCTATTCATTGCCATCGCATATATTAAAGGCATTGGACAAGAGCAGAATAAATTAACTTCTTCTATTTGCCAAGATTTGCAACAAGCTTTCCAAGAACAAACTTGGCGCGAAAATATATCAATATGCGAAGATGGATTGGTAGTGCGTTTCAACGACCCTGATACATTGTTTCCTTTCAACAAATCCGATTTAAAACCTAAATTTAAGCAAATCCTTGCTGAATTCTTTCCAGCTTATCTAACCGTTCTTAATAAATACAAAGTAGAGATCGAAGAAGTACGTATTGAAGGGCATACAGACAAGGTATGGAAAAATACCAACGACCCTTTCGTCGAATACTTTGGCAATATGGAACTATCGCAAAACCGCACAAGGAGTGTATTGCAATTCCTCTTTGCTCTCGAAGGGACACGGAAACACGAGCAATGGTTGACAAGGTATATGACCGCTAACGGACTTTCGTCAAGCCGACCAATCATGGACAAGGAAACAAAAACCGTCAATCCTGAGGCGTCAAGAAGGGTGGAATTTAAAATACGCTTAAAAACACCAAAAAGATTGCGTAACCTTGCAGACGACTTAATACAGACAATTGGTTCAAAATAATAATGAAAATCGACCGCGAATTTAAAGAATTAGAAGAAGTGATGAAAAAACTCGGTCTTAAGCCGAAAGATTATGACTACACTTCTGATGCTGAGTTGGAAGAAATAGTTAATATGCAAGAAATCAAGCAGCAAGAAGAAGTAAAGAAGGAATTGTATAAAGGGATAGAAATCGTAGGGAAGGATTTAAAAGAACATCTCGAAATACAGGGTGGCTTGTTGACATGCAAGGGAGAGCAAGTCGTTGTATATATCAAAGACAACACTCGCAAAGAGATTGATGATATAAATAATAATCCAAACGCAGGAAATAGATTCCATATCGGTTGGTGTAGAACTTTAGAAGAAATGGATAATAGAAAGCGCTTCGACCGCTATATCGTAACAAAAAGAGACGACGGTAAATTCGAAATCGATACCGCAGAAGGCAAAGAGTATGTTTCTAAATTAAATGTTTGCAAAAATTGCCTCAATCACCTCGAATACAAAGGTTACAGCCAAGAGGACTATTCTTATCAACAAAAAACGCAGGCAGTAGAAGAGTTCAATATAAAAGAATTTCTTAATGAACATGAAGGAATCTTGCGTTATTTAAAGATACCAGAAAGAAGAGCCGAAACAACTCCCGTCGATATCAGAGGACCTGAATATACAATAATTGCTAACAAGTTAAAAAATGAAAAAAACTATACTTGTGAAGAATGCGCCGTCAACTTGAAACTGAAAAAAAATCGAAGCTATTTACACGCCTATCATATTAATGGGCGTAAGTACGATAATTCACGACAAAACTTAAAAATCTTATGTATCAGCTGTCATATCGGAGGATACCATTCAGATACTCGCTGGGTAAAAATTCATGCGAAAGATATACAAGCCTGTCGCGAAATTAAAAAGCAACAAGACGCTGGTAATTACTAATATCTACCTTTTGATAGGCGGTAAGGGTGAAAACTCATACTCTATTCTACCATAACCGCTCGCTACGCTAGCCAGATAGCAACTCCCTCAACAACTCCCCTACAATCTTCGGATCAGCTCGCCCCTTCGTCAAAGACATCGCTTGTCCCACAAACCAGCCGAAAACCGCACTCTTGCCAGAGCGGTAAGACGCTACCTGAGATTCATTATCCCTCAATAAACCCTCTAATATCGGTAAAAGATCCGCTCTATCTCCTAGTCGTTCCAGTCCTAGCTCCGCTACTAATGAGGCTGGCGAAGTATCAGGCTGCTCTAACATCTGCGCTAGAACCTCCTTACCAGCACGCGCAGATATCTTGCCATTGCCTATCAGCGACAATAACTCCCCCGTGCGAGCAGAGCCTAAATTATACTCCGATACTAAAGCCGATAGCGAAACATCCCGCTCCCGTAAGTAAAACGATAGCTCTACCAATAACCAGTTCGCTACATCCTTCGAGCTCAAGCCCTCCGCTTTGCTCGCTAGCTCCTCAAAGTAGTCCGAAAGATACTTGTCCTCCGATAATAAACCCGCCGTATAGGCAGGTAGCGCATAACTCGATACCAAGCGAGAAATACGAGCATCAGGGAGCTCGGGTAGCTTAGCTCGCAAACCCTCAACATAACTCTCCGACAAAGAAAGCGGCGGAATATCAGGATCCGGAAAATAACGATAGTCATGCGCCTCCTCCTTCGAACGCATCCCTCGCGTAATGCCCTTAACAGAATCAAAAAGTCGCGTCTCTTGCTCTATCTCGCCGCCGCCACAGATTATCTCATGCTGACGCCGAGCCTCATACGAAATAGCCTGACGCAAAAAACGAAGCGAGTTCAAGTTCTTGATCTCACAACGAGTGCCCAATGGCGCAGAAGCTCGGCGAACAGAAACATTCGCATCAACTCGCAAAGAACCATCCTGCATATTACCATCGCACGCTCCTATCGACATAAGTATGCTGCGCAACTTCGATACATAAGCAGAAGCCTCCTCGCTAGAACGGAGCTCGGGCTGCGATACTATCTCAAGCAGACCAACGCCAGAACGATTCAAGTCAACGCAAGTCCTCCCCGCAATCATACCATGCAAAGACTTACCAGCATCCTGCTCCATATGCATGCGCTCGATCGATATATCCCTGCTCGACTCACCCTCTAACGCAATGCTAACCTTGCCTCCGCGCATCAGAGGCTCCTTAAGCTGCGAAATCTGGTAACCCTGCGGTAAGTCAGCGTAAAAATAATGCTTCCGCTCAAAAACTGAATGCAAAGAAACCGAACCGCATAACGCATGCGCACTCATAATAGCTAGATCAACGCAAACCCTATTAACAAATGGCAACATACCAGGCATCGCCGAATCAATAAAACTAACTTGCTCGTTCGGTGATAGACCAAACTTACTCGTCGCTCCCGAAAAAAGCTTCGACGAACTCGATAGCTGCGCATGAACCTCTAAACCTATAACAACCTCCCAGTCATTAGGTAAAATCTGCTTGCTACTCATAACTAATCATAAAGCTCGTAAATATCATAAACGCACGCATAGACTAGCTAGCTCCGCTAAAGTGACGCTCAAGGTGATACGCTACATCAAATAGCTGATCCTCCTGAAAATAGTTGCCGATAAGCTGGACAGCAAACGGTAAGCCCGTATCATCGTCTTTGCATAATGGCAACGATAGGCAAGGAAGTCCCGCTAAAGACGGAGGAACAGTGTAAAAATCCTGAAAATACTGCAGCGGATCATGCGATAAGTCCATACTCAACGCGCTCGCTTGGTTGTCCGGCGAAACAGGCGAGATAAGAATGTCGAACTTATAACGAGCAAACAATAATCTGTAAGACTCGCAGATAAGACGACGAACTCGCTGCGCCTGACGATAGGTGTCCTCGTAGTAGCCAGAAGATAAAACATGCGTGCCCATAATAATACGCCGTTGTACCTCCGAACCAAAACCCTCGCCGCGACTAAAGGCGATCATCTCTTGCAAACTCATGCTCGAGGCTTGACTCTCGCCAGCCGAGGAAGCCGCGCGGTAACCATAGCGAACTCCATCGTAACGAGCTAAGTTGGATGAAGCCTCCGCCATAGCAATGATATAGTAAGCCTCTAAACTGCCACTATACGGGTCCAGTAACATAGAGTCCCTCGCATCGCTATCTGCAATCTCAATCGGCGATAAACCCGCAAATCCCTCTAGGCGAGAATTTAGCCGTGCCAGCCAGCTCTGCAAGTGTGGAAAAAACTCGTGATGCTCCTTGCCAGGGGTGATTATGCCAAGTCTAACCTTGTCTAGTGTTTTCCCCTCCGTTTCAATATGAGAAACACTCGTCATGTCGCGCTCATCATGGCCAAACATTTCGTAGAGAACCATCGCAGCATCCTTAACACTACGAGCAAAAACACCAGCCTGATCAAGCGACGAAGCGTAAGAAATCATACCAAAACGAGAGCAAAGTCCATAAGTAGGTTTAACTCCTACGCAACCCGTGAAAGCCGCAGGTTGACGAACCGAGCCTCCCGTATCCGTTCCAAGCGCAGCTGGCACTATGCCAGCCGCTACCGCCGCCGCCGAACCGCCAGAAGAACCCCCAGCGCTAAGCTGCTCGTCCGATTTTTGATTATTCCTAAGCGGATTAACAACCGCTCCATAGTAACTGCTATTACTATACGAGCCCATAGCAAACTCGTCCTGATTGCATTTGCCAATGCCGATTGCTCCCGCATCCTCCTCCAGTAGCTCAACAACATGCGCGCTATAGGGCGGGATGAAATTATCTAGCATCCTGCTGCCTGCCGTAGTCCTTACTCCCTTCGTGCAAAACATATCCTTATAAGCAAGCGGAATTCCTTCGAGCACTCTTACCCTATCCCCTCCTTCCAGAAGTCTCTTGCTACTCGCCTCAGCCTTTTTGCGCGCACCAGCCTCATCGAGCGTAATAAAAGAATTCGTACCATTGCCAGCACCAATATGCCCGCGCGCATCTTCCAGAGTCCGTTCCATTAACTCGCAAGCGTCAAGTCTGCGACTATCAGACTTTTCTAGCCTAAGCCGCTCGTACATCTCAACAAGCGATAACTTATTATCGGGCTTGCTTACATCAGGCATGCTTATTCAACTTCGCTACTACAGCAACCATCACTCAACTACTTGCGGGACAATGAAAAAGCCACCCTCGCTCGCCGGCGCGTTCGCTAGTAGCTCCTCGCGCTTCGCATCAGCGCAAGCCTCATCCTTGCGCAAAGCTACCTCTCCCCCATCCTTATGAAACTCGCGCGTGTTGACTAAGGGCTCCGCCTCCTTCGTATCAAGTTCCTTAATCTTGGCAAACCAGTCCGCCACAAGATCAAAGGTCTTGCCTTCCATCTCCGCCCGCAAGTCATCCGATAGGCGCAGGCAAGACAATTGCTCTAAACGCGCGATTGAGGCTACCGCTAACTTCTTCTTATCTTCGCTAGATTCGTTCATCTCTTCTACCCTGCCGTAGCTAGTTCTTCGTTAACAAAACTTCCATCAAATTTATCGTAACTATACACATCATCGCGCAAAGTTCTATCGATAATGCCACCGCCAAGAACGCGATCGCCCGCGTAAAAAACGCAAGCCTGACCGCTCGAAACGCCAGATTGTTGTTGGGCAAAAATAACTTCACAACCCTTATGGCAACCCTTATGGTAACCCTTATCGCCACTCAAATTGGTTGAACTGTCGCCAGCAAAGCTAACTCGCGCCGCAACATCCTCCATCAACGAGCGGTACTTAACAGATATATCCCCTCGCGCAAAATCCTCAACCGAAGCCAAAAGGTTTAGCTCGCGCAAAATAACTCCTCGCACCAACAAAGCCTCACGCCCCCCAACATAAACGCGATTGCGCTCAACGTCCAGACCGACAACATAAAGCGGCTCGCGCAAACCGCCCAAACCTAATCCGCGACGCTGACCAATCGTATAACCCGCTATACCTTCGTGGCGTCCCAATACTCGACCATCCAAGCTACAAATCTCGCCGCCAGCATCCTTGTTTTTAAGCTCCGGAAAAAGACCCGTGTAGCGATCCGCAACAAAGCAAATGTCCTGACTATCCTTCTTATTCGCGTTAGGCAAGCCCATGCTCTCTGCCAAGGCGCGAGTCTCCTCCTTATGTAGATCGCCCAAAGGAAATCTCAGAAAATCTAGCTGCTCGCGCGTCGTCGTAAATAAAAAGTAGCTCTGGTCCTTCGACTTATCGCGCGCGCGATAAAGAAAAGATCCAGTAGATTTTGCTACCTCATTGCCCGCCTGACTACTACCCGCCTCATTACCCGCCTCATTACCTGCCTCATTACCTGCCTCGCCCGAAGACGCCTCTACAACCTTCTTGCGAATATAGTGACCAGTCGCAAGAGCGCAAGCTCCCAAGTCGCGCGCAACAGTAAGCAAGCTCGAAAACTTAACTCGTTGGTTACAGCGAACGCAAGGCAGCGGCGTCTCCCCTCGCCGATAGCTCGATAGAAAATCATCTATTACACTGCTCTGAAACCGAGACTCAAAATCTAAAACATAGTGCGGAATACCTAGCTTGCGCGCAGCATCCCGCGCATCGTCAATATCACGACCCGCGCAACAACTCTTACCTCGCGCTCCGCCCGAAACCTCCCCCGCGCCCCCCCCCAAACGCTTGCGCTCATCGTAAAGCTGAAGCGTGATGCCGATAACTCGATAGCCCGAACGACAAAGCAAGCCCGCTGCAACAGACGAGTCAACTCCGCCAGACATCGCTACAACAATAGTGCGCGAAGACTCAGACATCGATGCAACCGAAGAAGACATATTCATAAAAACTCACAAAAACTCACAAAAAAAAATCCATCAAAAATCTATGAAAATACTATAATGCTAATCGCAAAAATAATTCGCAACAATAAAGCCTATAGTTTAATCAAAATTATTTCTAGCCTCTCCCAAAAAAAAATGCTACGCTCCTCTCCATCTAGGACTCACCGAAAATAACAAACAATAAACCGCTGTAGGCAAAGTCTAAAAACAAAGTCAACTCGCAAAGTCTAAAAACAAAGTCTAAAAACAAAGTTCAAAAACAAAGTTCAAAAACAAAGTCTAAATACTCAAGGAAACTAAAATGCCACACTACGAAACAATCATCGTTCTAAGGCAAGACCTATCTAATACGCAAGCTCAAGAAATCGCTGAAAAAACTAAAAAAGCGCTCCTCAAAGCTAGTGCCGAAATATCAAGAGCCGAAAGTTGGGGACTCAGAACGCTTAGCTATCCAATAAGAAAAAATAAAAAAGGACATTACTTCCTCATAAATCATTCAAATAGCTCAAAAATAACTCAAGAAATGGAGCGGGTGCTCAGGCTAAACGAAGACATGCTGCGCTTGCTGACCATCAGAACTGAGGATCCAGTCAAAGAGCCTAGTCCCATGCTAACGCAAGCCCATAGCGAAACGCTCGACGACGAGGATGAACAAACCCCAAGAAAAACGCAAGCCAGATATACTAGAAAATACAGCGACCAAAGCCCTAGCGAGCAAAAGACTGGCGAGCAAAAGACTGGCGAGCAAAATCTTAGCGAAGAAATAAACAAAGAGCCGAAAGAGACTAACAATAGCAAAAACTCAAGCGAGCAAGAGTAAAACAAAAAATAAAACAATGACTAAAGTAAAAGGGAAAATATGAGCGAAATCTCCGAAAATAACGAACAAAAAATCGAGCCCGAGGAAAATACAGCAGAAAGCTCGCTCGAACAAAACTCGCAAGAACAAAGCTCGCAGGAACAAGGCTCGCAGGAACAAGGCTTGCAAGGACCAGTCGTAAGACTCAGGCGATTCAGCCATCGTCGAAGCTGCCCTCTCTCAAGCGAAGGCGCGCCAAATATCGATTACAAAGATGTACCCCTGCTACAACGATTCATCTCCGAAAGAGGAAAAATGGTGCCAGCTAGGCTCTCAAATGTCTCCAGAAAAAAACAGCGCGAACTCGCTAAAGCCATAAAACGAGCTAGATACCTCGCGCTCTTGCCATACATCGCTCGATGAGGAATAACTAAATGCAAGTAATCCTCATAGAAAGAGTCGAAAAACTCGGCGTGCCAGGCGAAATAGTCGAAGTCAAAAGAGGATACGCCAGAAACTGGCTACTCCCTCAAGGAAAAGCCCTCATCGCTACTAAAGAAAATAAAATAATCGCAGAAAATGAAAAAAAACAATTGATCGCCAGAGATAATGCAAAAAAAGCTGAAGCAGAAACAGTCAAACGAGCTCTGAACGATAAAAGAGTCTTCCTAATGCGAACCGCCGCAGAAAGCGGACAGCTCTACGGATCCGTCAGAGACGCAGACATCGCAAATGAAATCGAAAAACAACTCAAAATACTCGTCAGTAAAAAATTCATCATCCTACAACAGCCCATAAGAACAATCGGTATCAGTGATGTCAAGATCGCCTTACACCCGCAAGTCGATATTCGAATCGAGGTCAATGTCGCTCCAAGCCAAGATGAAGCAAAAGCTCAAGCACTAAAACACGATAACGCTATCGCAAAACAAAAAGCAGAGCAAAAAAATAAAGATAATAAACAAAGCGAGGCTAAACAAAGCGAAACTAAAAAAAGCGAGGCTAAACAAAGTGAGGCTAAACAAAGTGAGGCTAAACAAAGTGAGGCTAAACAAAGTGAGGCTAAACAAACTAAAAGCAAGCAGAGCAAAATTGAAACTCAAGAAGATGCTCTAAACAGCGAGCAGCCAGAACAATCCAGCGAAAATGAAATCTAAATAAAGAAAAAAAACTCGAGGAAACTATGCCTAAATGTATAGGTGAAAATATACATAAAAAATTATTGCCAGAATCAAAACAAGATATAAGACGATTGTTATACATAGAAAAACGAATAACAATGGAAGACCGTATAGTGCTGGCAGCTGGTCTGAAACTCGCGCCAAAAAATACATTGCTAAAAATATGGAAACAGCTGAAAAATATGCAAGAACCTCAATTCCCTCTAAAAGGTAGAGATTTGCTAAAAATAGAAAAAATCCAAGAAGGACCAGAACTCGGAAGGTTGATAAAAAAAGTAGAGCGCTGGTGGATAAATAGAGACTTTATAGACTCGCGTGAAAAATGCATAGAACAAGCTAAAAAAATACTCGAAAATGTAAGCGGTAAAATAAAAACATGAGTGTAAATAATATACTCGAGTATCCGTTAAGGATAAATGGTGAAAATGTAGAAAAAAAATGGCTCGATAAAAATGGACATATGAATGTCGCCGCATACATCGCAAGCGCATCAGATGCATCGTTCGAATTAATAAAAGAGCTCGGGGTCGACGAAAAATATCGACAACAGAAAAAAGACTCCTTCTTTACTCTCGAGACGCAGATAAGATATATACAAGAAATAAAAGAAAACGCAACACTCTCTTTCGAGGCAAGAATCGTTGACGCTAACGGGAAATTGTTCCACACAATATGGTTGCATTATGCAAAAAAATATAATGAAATAAAATACCTCGCAGCAGTGTCAGAGTGGATATACGCTTATGTTGACCTCGAAAGTCGGAAAGTGAAGCCATACCCTCAACATATAGCTGAAAAAATTAATGCAAATAAAATAGCTTGCAGTAAACTAAAACCAGTCGAAAGACAAGGACAGCCTCTGCTAATTAGAAAAAAATAATTGAGGTCTCTAAAGTCTTTATATTGATATTAATTACTAATAACACTCTCGCTGAAAGCAGCCATAAATGGTTCTAAAGTTCGTTCCGTAATCGGATACTTGTCTCGTAACTCGCCAGGAAAAGCACAGCTGCGCAAAGCACTCGACATCTTGCCAGGATCAATGCAACATACTCGAACGCTAGAAAAACCCTGACTGCTAGTGTTCTCCTCAGCGTAGCTTGAAAGCATCGTCTCAAACGCAGCCTTCGACGCTCCATAGCCTCCCCAAAAAGCAGTACCTCGATAATCCTTACAAGTAACTCCTACAACAATAGCGCCAGTCGAAATATGGCTCCTCAATAAAAGACCATGCAAACAGCGAAGCAAACGATGGTTCGCTAATACATTAACTCTAAATAAATCTTGCCATAAAGTAATATCGCCATGCTCAACTGGGGATAAAACTCCTAAATGCGCAGCGTTTAGTATAACTCCGTCAAGAGACGAAAAACGATCAAATATCGCTCGACCTAAACTATCTATTTGATCGCCACAACGCAAATCCATAACAACTAAACTAGGACGCAAATAGCCAGAAGAAACAATCTCGTCCGATAGTTCCGATAAAGCTCCCTCAGTGCGTGAAGTCAATATCAAACGATAGCCTAAACGCGCAAAGCTAAGGGATAAGGCTCGACCTAAACCACGAGACGCGCCAGTGATTAATAAGCGGAACTCATCGGTAACCATAAATGTGAGGAGGGCGTAATATAATAATAAATGCGCTAGTTATGCGAAAGCAAACTCAATTGTCCATAAGCATCCTTGCCAAACTCGTTGTCTACTAACGAAACCGGATAGTCTCCAGTAAAACAAGCACTGCACCAACCCTCGTTAGAAACACACGAAGAGGTAGTCGTAGCTCCGTTGGGCTCTGTTGTCGGGGCTGCTCCGTTGGGCTCTGTAGTGCTAGCTCCGTTCAGAGCGCGGAACAAGCCAGCTGCCGACAAAAAGGCTAGGCTGTCACATCTTATGCGCGAAGCTATCTGCTCAACCGTCATATGCGACGCTAAAAGCTCAGCGCGCTCTGGGGTGTCAACTCCATAGTAACAAGGGTTCGTTATCGGCGGTGAGGCTATCCGCATGTGAACCTCTATCGCTCCTGCTTGACGCACTAGCTCTATTATCTTGCTCGAAGTAGTGCCTCGAACTAGGGAATCGTCTATTAGTAAAACTCGCTTGCCGCGTAACAAAGCCGAATCCGCGTTATGCTTCAATCTAACGCCAAAGTGACGAATCTCCTGCTGCGGTTCGATAAATGTGCGACCTACATAGTGGTTACGGATAATCGCAAAATCTAAAGGAAGGCGTAAGTGCTCCGCAAAACCCAGAGCCGCGGCTACGCCAGAATCAGGAACTGGCACAACTACATCAAAAAGAGAACGCGAGTCGGGAAAAGCACTCAACGATTCTTCCGCAAGGGCGGCGCCTATGCGCTTGCGGACCTGGTAGATCGAACTCAATCCAGACCCCCCTGCTACATCAGAAACTAAAGAGTCAGGACGCGAAAAATATATGCGCTCGAATACACAAGAACGGCGCGGAGCGGGAGAAGCAAAACGAAGCGAGGCAACTCTCAAATCTTCTCGAGAGAGTGCTTTCGTCGAACCATTGCTCGTAGCCTCATTGCTCGTAGACTCATTACTCGTAGCCTCATTGCTCGTAGACTCATTACTCGTAGACTCATTACTCGTAGCACCATTGTTTATTCTATGGCTGGAGGATAGCTCTGCCTGAGAGCCAGAGGTGAGGGAAATCACGACTACCTCGCCGGGCGAGACTTCGCGCTCTAGGCTCGCATCGATTATGTCAAAGGCGCAGGACTCCGAAGCTATAATCATCGCGCCAGAACGCGTGCGACCTAAGAGCAAAGGACGGATACCGTGCTGGTCGCGAAAGCCGATAAGTTTGCCTTGGGCTAGCATGCCTATCGCAAAGCCTCCTTGTAGTTCGCATAATACTGAAAGAAGGCGCGAGGTAAGGTTGCCTCGCGAGCGCGCAAGCAGGTGGATTAAAACTTCCGAATCTGAATAGGATTGGAAAATACTACCTTCTGCAACAAGTTTGCGGCGGACGGTGAGCGCGTTTGTAAAGTTGCCGTTATGTGCTATCGCTACTCCGCCGATGTCTAGTTCCGCAAACATCGGTTGCAGGTTCGATTCTGACACCGCGCCGCTCGTCGCGTAGCGATTATGACCTAGTGCCATATCGCCTTGCAGGCGCGATAGGTGCGCGCGCGAGGCTAGAGAATCGCCTACTAATCCTAGTGCTCTCTTCGCGTGAAAGTGTTTGCCATCGTAGCTAACTATTCCGCAACCATCTTGACCGCGGTGCTGGAGCGCGTGCAAGCCTAGTGCTGTCTCTTCTGCCGCTGTAATGCTACCGATAATCCCGAAAACTCCGCAAGCATCGCGCAGACGATCAGAACTAGTGGCACTATCAGAAGCACAACTGGCTCTGGGACAAGCAGAAGAGGTTTTATCAATCATAGCCACACTCACCTATAGCCATTCGCTAGCCATTCGCTCAACTGGTTTTATACTAGACCTAGCTAACATAAGAAGCAACGCTCTAAAGAATGAGTGAAAGTAATGGTTTAATAACGACTCAAAAATGCATCTGTGTTCATAGAGCCTAAAAAGCGGAGGGCTCGTTGGGTGAGTGGGAAAATATAGGGCGCGCTAAAGCTCTCCGATAGCTGTCGGGAGAGGCGCGATTCGCTACCGAAGGTTTGTAAAAAGCCAAAAACAACGCAAACTATCACTAATCCTCGAAAAATGCCGTAAATTAGACCTAAAAATCTATCAAAACGCGCACTAACATAGTTACGCAGGCTGGCAGCGAGCATGTTTGTCAATATAAATAGAGCGGCAAAAACCAGTAAGAAGAAAACTCCAACAATCAGCAAAAAGCCAAGGCGACTGCTATCAAAAAATCTCAATAGAAACTCGTTCCAATAGGAATAGGTGAAATACAGTAGGGCGAGGGGTGCGAGCCAATTTAGGAGAGAGCAGAACTCGCCACTGAAGCGGCGACCATGCGAGAATACGCTCGAGGCGAAAATCAGACCTAGAACTACTAAATCGACAAAGAGGGGGGTGAGGAAGAAACCGTTTGCAGGCATGGAAGAGCGGGTTGAGGAGGGAGAGAGGAGGTGGGGGTTTTTGGTGGGGGGTAACAAGGTTAGGAGGTTAGAGTAGACGAATAGGCTTTGCAAGGATTTCGTGGTGAGCTGGGAGTGTGGGGGCGTGGCGTGTGGGTTGACACAAGGGGGGTGTGGGGGGCTTAAGCCCCCCGCAAAGCCCTGCGCAGCAGAGCGCACGATAGTGCGCTTAAACTACAAAAAGCGCACGGCTTGCCGTGCGCAAATGCACGAAGTGCTAACGCGCGTAGCGCGTCTATCTATGTGTTAGCTTGCGTCTATATTCGCATGCGCAACCTTACGGGCGCGCGAATATAGACGCA
>JABAAS010000170.1 GCA_014238625.1 Alphaproteobacteria bacterium
GCAAGGATAATAATATAGCCCCTCAAACAACTACGCGCTTTCAGAAAGAATGGCGTGAATTGTAACTTTGAACAGAGGAATATAATCACCATGGCAAGTATCAACGAAACTGGCAGAAGTCGCCCTAGTAGCACGGCAGCCTCTATCGAGACATCAAAGACAGATAAGGCGCATGTAAAGGAGAAGAATAGATTTGGTGGTCTGCAAAAGCGCAAGGGAGAGATTGATAAAACGTCGCATGCTTCTCGTGCGCTCAATAGGGAGCAAACTAGAATCAACAAGTCGGCGCCCCAGCGAGCTAAAGGTTTAGAGGGCTATAAGGATCGCGGTGCTCGAGGTGGTGCGGTTGCGGCGCAAGGAGTTAAGCAGTCAGCCTCTGGGAAACCTGCGCGCGTTAATACGCCGGCCCAACGGACGTCCCAACAGACAACACAACAGCCAACCCAAGCAGCGGCACAACAAGCTCCTCCTCAGAAACCTGCGCGCGTTAATACGCCGCCCCAACAGCCAACTCAAGTAGCGGCACAACAAGCTCCTCCTCCGAAACCTGCGCGCAGCACGCCCGCCCAGCCGCAACAGGCAGAGCAACCTGCGGTAGCGAGGCAAGCACCTCGCAAGC
>JABAAS010000171.1 GCA_014238625.1 Alphaproteobacteria bacterium
CGCCATAATTTGCGACGGATACGCGCATTCCCTAAGCACAAGCATCGCTAAACGTACCGTCAAAACTCGGGTCTTACCCGTTCCCGCCCCCGCAAGAACTAACAACGGACCTTGCAAAACCTCAACAGCAGCACGCTGCTTCTCATTCAGCGTGCCAAGCCAATCTCGCTCAAAGCGCGCTTGCACCGTTTCTGTCATATAAATATCCTCGTGCCAGACATAAGCACTACACATCGCAAGAAAAACTTTATTTATTTTTTACACATTGACTCTATAAAGGCAAACAAGCAGAATCGACCAGCGTAGCTCAAAAAGACCCGCAAATATACATTCGCTGAAAATGTAAAAAATCCGCAAAAAAAAATGCACAAAGCGTCAACAGACTAAATAGCTACAATGATAAATCCAGAAGTGACTGTAGCCCTGAAAGCCACGCTCGATGACGCATGGGAGCAACGCGCTAGCATAAATATAAAAAATGCAGACGACAAAACTAAAGACGCCATCGATAGCACTCTATCTTTACTCGCAGCCGGCTCCTTACGCGCCGCTGAAAAAATAAACGGAGCATGGGTTACAAACGCTTGGGTCAAAAAGGCAATACTTCTATCCTTCATA
>JABAAS010000172.1:0-322 GCA_014238625.1 Alphaproteobacteria bacterium
AAGAAATTTGTGAGACAAAGTTTTTATATCCAAAGACTTCGTCTAGTAGGCAGCGCATCAGGTGGACATTTTTGTCGCTAATCTGTACGAAGATCGATCCCGTCTCCTTCAGCATCTCGCGCGCGACGACAAAGCGGTCGCGCCAGTATTCCAAGTAAGAGTGAATCCCTAGCTTCCAAGTGTCACGAAACGCCCTGACCGCCTCCGCCTCTGTCGTCATGTCCTCGCGCTTGTCCTTCACCTCGCGCTTCTTCGTACTCGGCTGCCAGTTCGAGCCAAACTTGATGCCGTAAGGCGGATCGATATAGACGCATTGTACCTG
>JABAAS010000172.1:332-616 GCA_014238625.1 Alphaproteobacteria bacterium
TGCCCTCACGCTCCAACAGCGAAGTCATGACCTGCAGCGAATCGCCAAAGATCATGCGGTTTTGCCAAGAGTGCTGGTGCTGGTAAAATTCCACCTTCTCCTTGTCGCTCAAGCCGTCAAAGTCCTGCTCGAACATCTCCGCTATGCTCCCCAAACTCCCCTTGGCAAAACTGCTGCCCTTTTCTCGCTCCGTCGCGCGCAAGTCCTCAACGATCATCTGCGGCGAGATGTTCTCCTGCTTGTACAGCAGCGGCGCATCGCTCAACAACCTCTCCTCCCTGCTC
>JABAAS010000173.1:0-385 GCA_014238625.1 Alphaproteobacteria bacterium
TCTAATTTATTTTGTCTTGCTGCATTCTCAGCTGGCATTCCGAAAGAGTCCCAACCCATTGGGTGAAGTACATTATAATTTTGTAAAGTTTTGTATCTAGCTAACACATCCCC
This sequence comes from Alphaproteobacteria bacterium, assembly GCA_014238625.1. Lineage (GTDB taxonomy): Bacteria > Pseudomonadota > Alphaproteobacteria > JABAAW01 > JABAAW01 > JABAAW01. The sequence continues at coordinate 114 of JABAAS010000173.1, forward strand.
AATTGTATAATTTCTTACATGGCCCATATGAATTTTTCCAGATGGGTATGGAAACATTTCTAAACAATAAAATTTTTTTTTATTCTTATCTATCGTAGTGGAAAAAGTTTTGTTGCTCTCCCAAACTTTTTGCCATTTTAATTCTATTTCTTTAAAATTATATCTTTCCACAAAATTTATTATTAATTATAAATATATTTTTACCAAACTTATTTAGTCTTTTTTTGGTTTGCTGGTCCAACTATTATTTTTTGGTTTTTTTAAGTTTTGTT
>JABAAS010000173.1:395-608 GCA_014238625.1 Alphaproteobacteria bacterium
TTAATTAAAAATATATTTTACCAAATTTATTTAGCTTCTGGTTTGCTAGTCCAAGCATTATTTTTAGTTTTTTTTGCGTTTTGTTTTTTATATATGGTTGCTTTTTTTAAAATCTCTTTTTTAAGTTCAGCAACTAAAACATTGTTTGACTCTAAATATTTACAATTCATTAAACTTATCTCACATCTTCTAGTAAAAACTTTTATATTTAAA
>JABAAS010000174.1:0-236 GCA_014238625.1 Alphaproteobacteria bacterium
GAAATCCAGGAATTATTCTTATGGCTACGCTTTATCACAAGGTGATTTTATCAAATATTCTGATACCGTTGAAGGTAGTGAGACCTCTCATGTTATAGCCAAGTTTGGTAATGATTTTGATATTGAAATGCCCATTACTCAAATGGTGTCAAAGGTTATTAAGAAAGAGATATCAAGTGCTCAAGCGATGGAGCATCTTTTAGCAAGGCCCTTAAGAGATGATGAGTCCTAGAGTA
>JABAAS010000174.1:246-606 GCA_014238625.1 Alphaproteobacteria bacterium
CAAAACTAATCAGATATTAGTTTGTTTAGAAGTTACGCGCGTAGCTTCTAATATCGGTAATGCTCAGGCTTAAATGGCCCTTCAGACGAAACACCGATATAATCTGCTTGATCATCAGATAATTCTGTTAGGTTCACACCAATTCGATCAAGATGCAATCTAGCAACTTTTTCATCTAGATGTTTGGGTAAAATATAAACTTCATTTTTATATTCTGTACCTTTAGTCCATAATTCTATCTGAGCTAAAACTTGATTTGTAAACGAAGCTGACATTACGAAAGAAGGATGTCCTGTAGCATTTCCCAAATTTAACAACCTACCCTGAGATAATAGTATCATTCTATTTCCAGACGGCATT
>JABAAS010000175.1 GCA_014238625.1 Alphaproteobacteria bacterium
CTAGAGCGCATAGGACAAAAGGGGTTAATACTTTTGCGATTGTTTTTAGGATGGGTAGTTTGTATGCGCTTGCGTATGAGCATTTTTTGACTAACCTATCTTGCGAGGATTCGTTCCGCGAGTACTCGTTTTGCGAGCATTCGTTTTGCGAGCTTCTGTCTTGTGAGTGCGTTTTGTCTCGAAGCATGGTTTTTCGCCCACTGTTATTTGCCTATTATTTTATCTATTTATTTTTTTGCCTCTGTATTTTTGTTATTGGAATGATTTTACAACGCTTTTAGCATTAAAACTATATTTTTTTTCTACCAATAGTAGAGTTTGGTATAGAATTCCGGTCAATTGAAAAAACTATTTCTGTTAATTTTTTTCTTGCGTGTTGCGGTATTTCCCCTAAAATGCCTCAAGAACAGCGATTCGTATCCTTTTAGGATATTGCGAGTGGCTTGTCTTGGGGGATCTATCTTGTTGGTGCGTTGAACTTGTTGCGCTGATCATGTTTTTTATGATTTTCTCGCATGTGTCAAGTTCTTCGCTACAATTTTAACTTAAAATAGCAACAACCTTAACTATAAACAGGAGAGATAATAATGACTTTAAAAT
>JABAAS010000176.1 GCA_014238625.1 Alphaproteobacteria bacterium
CAGCTGGCAAACCAAATGCATCCCAGCCCATTGGATGCATAACATTAAAACCTTTTAATTTTTTATATCTTGCAACCACATCGCCAAGAGTATAGTTTCTAACATGGCCCATGTGAATTTTTCCAGATGGGTAGGGAAACATTTCTAAAACATAATATTTTTTTTTACTTTTATCTTTTGTGGATTGAAATATTTTTTTTTCTTCCCATTTACTTTGCCATTTCTCTTCAGCAGTTTTATGGTTGTATCGTGATGACACTTTATTAACTAGAACTTAATTTAAGTTTTTTTGCTTTGTTAAGAATGGCGTTTTCAAGCTTTAAATTATTCTCAGTTTTTGATGGGGTATTTACCCACTGATTGTTTTTAAGTAATTGACAAAATGATGAAACTTTTAAATTTTTAGTTCTAAGCTCTTGGCCATTAATAAAAATATTTAATTTACATCGCTCACCCATTTGATTTTCTGATGTGTACCAATCCGTTATAATTGTTCCTGCAAAAGGATCGGTCGAAGATAAAGACATAAAGCTTATTGTTTCCAAAGAGGCTTTCCACAAATAAGAGTTTATTGGCATTCCAAA
>JABAAS010000177.1 GCA_014238625.1 Alphaproteobacteria bacterium
TGAGTGGCAAGACTATCCGCTACAGCATCACTGTACCGGAGGGCTTGACCATTTTGCAGATAGCGGAGCTGGTGCTAAAAGCCGAACACTTACGAGGCGATAGTTTACCGCAGGTTGCGGAGGGCTATCTGCTAGCGGACACCTACTACTATAGACGCGGCGATAATCGTTCATCGATAATTTTGCGTATGGAGAAGGCGATGCTCAAGGAGCTAAGGTCTGCGTGGTTTGGCGAACGCAGCGCGGTTTCGCGCAAGTTTTTGCGCAACAAGCAGGACATTTTGACGATGGCATCGCTGATAGAACGCGAGACGAGCGTTGATTCGGAGCGCACTTTGATATCGAGCGTATTTTACAACCGTCTAACGCGTGGTATGAAACTGCAGACCGACCCGACTTTAGTCTATTGGGAGAGCGATAGACGCGGCGTCTTAGGTCGAGGCTTGCGCAGAAGCGAGCTACAGCGCGACCACCCCTACAACACATATACTAGGGCTGGTCTTCCCCCCACTCCGATAGCGAACCCTGGTCGAGCGTCGATTGCGGCGGCGTTGAATCCGGCTGTTAGCGATTACCTT
>JABAAS010000178.1 GCA_014238625.1 Alphaproteobacteria bacterium
CCGCTTGGCTCCATGAATTGCCCGCCTAGCAATAGCAGTATGTTTATCAGTAATAGGAACAACCATGGTTCTAGCTCGTTTTTTGCGATGACTTCGGTTATTTGTTGAGGCAATTGCAATTCGATCAGGACATGGCTAAAGATCAGTGCGTTGAAGATTATGAACATCAGCATCAAGGTTATTTTTGCGGCGGCGAGTAGGCTTTTACGAGTATCGCTGTGAACGAGTCCTGCTGTTGCTGCGAATGGGATTTGCCATAGTGCGCGTGCTGCGGCGACTGTGTATTTTTCGTTTTTTTTGCGCCAAGGTTGTCCTTTCAGGAATCCGATTCCGCGATAGATACAAGCTGCGATGAGGAATCCGTATACTGCGGCGAAAGCAGCAGCTTCGGTTGGTGTAAACCAGCCTGCGTATATCCCTATGAGAATGAGTATGATAAGCAACAGTCCGAAAGTAGCGGCGACGGCGTTTTTCAAGATAGTTTTCCAGTTTGCTTTCGCAATAGTATCTATGTTTAAGCGGCGCACGGCGATGCGCACGGCTAGCATCAGCAGTATGCCTGCGCTTGCGCCTG
>JABAAS010000179.1 GCA_014238625.1 Alphaproteobacteria bacterium
TGATGTTCTAGCCATAAACTTATTGCAAAATGCAAAAACTTATAGAAAATAAGCAGCCTTAATTATTAATAGTTTTGATTCCAAATATCATTTATTTAATCGCCAACAAACCTATCGAGGTCGTCGGGAAGTATTTTTTAACTCGGAAACGAACCTAGTTGAGCAAGTTTCACTAATGCATTTTGCAAGTTTTTGCAAGTTTATGGCCAGAACATCAGGCTTCTGTTATACCAATCATAATTATATTTTGAATATGTGGATACTAAGAACATCAATAAACATTTTGATATATCACAACTATATATTACATTCTTGCAAGTTATCGAAAAACGACATTTTTCATGTTCAAAATTATAGACGATTCTGGGGGGTCATTAACCTTAAATTTTCGATTAACGACACAAACAAATAAAACAATTCAGTCCTCCACTTGGTGGCTCAGTTTTGTATCATTTTGATAACTGAGCAATTCCTGTCGCTTGGTCTCACTATCAGTGTGACCAATTAAACTGTCAAAATCAATTACATTTTGCTGATGATAAAAACCGCATGTGTCCTATGTAACACCTGTA
>JABAAS010000017.1:0-14554 GCA_014238625.1 Alphaproteobacteria bacterium
CTAGGCAATTTACTACAAGGCAATCGGCGCTGTAGTAGCTGGACGCATTTTTACCGCGATCGACGCTTGCTACCACTTGGCGAGCGATGCTTGGCAGCAGGCGAGTTAGACGCGGAGTTACACAAGAGCCTACTTCGTTTTACCGAGCGTCTTGATGATTTGCTTGCGGGCAGAGAATCTGTGCGCCCCTCGCTATTACACGGCGATCTATGGGGAGGCAACATGCTTTTTAGCGAGCACTCACTAGGCGCGCTACTAGACCCTGCGCTTTACTATGGGGATGGGCAAGTAGATTTAGCGATGCTTCGCTTATTTCCCTGTTGCGATGAGTCTTTTTTCGAGGGCTATCGGGCTACGACAATGGAGCCTATAGAGCGCGCGAGCGAGTCTTTATATATGGATGTCTATAGTATCTACCCTTTGCTTGTGCATTGCTTATTTTTTGGCAGGCGTTATCAGGCTTCTCTGGCACGAGTCTTGCATCGTTACCTATGAGCTATCTATGTTAGTTTATGAGCAATAGCAGAACGGCTATTTATACTATAGGAGTCCAGAATGGTCGGCAGAGTTAACCTATCCTTTGACCAGCGTCAGAGTCTTTTTAATTTGCAACAGATTGATCGTTTAACGGAGCGAACGAACAGACGTTTGACGACTAGTCAACGCTTGCACTCTCCAGCGGATGGGGTTACGGATTACTTCATCTCGGAGCAATTGGGGGAGACGGTTTCTCTGCTTAGGAATAGACAATCTGCGATTGACCAGGGTATTTCTGCCTTGAAGACGCCGATCACTGGAATAGAGGGAGTGCGCGATTTTTTAAAGTCGGCGCAGGGTCTTCTTTTCGCGGCGCGCGGTCACGCTTCGCGCGATGATGCTGTTGGCGACACGGCGCTTGAACAAGGGACGAGACAATTTTCAGAGTTCATCCGCTCTTTTATCTTGGTAGCGAAGGATGCGGAGCATCTTGGATTAGAGTTGCTCACGAGCACGGAGCAAAGTCTGCGCGTGCGTTACAGCGAAGAGAACGAGCAGCGTTTAGATGTTCAAGGTAGAGACTTATTCAACAGCATTACGGATGTCGGTACTGGAGGCTTGTTTTCCGGCAACGGAGTACGCGCTGGAGTTGCGGGCAAGGTATTAAGCGTATCTTTTAATAATAACAGGATAATTTTATCGAACTTTCTGAATCCGATAGTAGATGGTACGAACAGATACAGCTTCACGGGCTTTTCGAGCTTTAAGGACAGCCTAGAGTTTGCGGATGCGATAGATGCGAGCATCAATCTAGCTTTAGATCGCCTAGAGACGCACGAGCGTTTTTTTGCGAATAACTTATCTATTTTACAATCGCGCCTATCATTTACTCGGTCATTTACGAACACCTTGACGGAGTCTCGCTCGAAGATCACGTCCGTTGACAGCAACGAGGAGGCGGTCACCCTTTCGGTGCTGCAGACACGCAACAGTTTAGCGATTTCTTCGCTAGACCTTATCGGCGAGCGTCACCAGCAGTTGTTACGCCTTCTGCAATGAGTATTTTTTGATTATTTGGCTGTTTTTGGCTGTTTTCGATTATTTTTGGTAGTTTTTGGTAGTTTTTGGTAGTTTTTTGATTTTTTTGATTTTTTTGATTTTTTTCGATTATTTTGATTTTTTTCGATTATTTTGATTTTTTTCGATTATTTTGATTTTTTTAGTTGACAAAAGCCACTTACCCCTACATACTAGCCGACAGCCGAGGAGAACTTCGGTTTAAATGCACAGCAGAATGCGTGCCTGACTTTAGATAGTTGCCTACGAGATTTGCTTACATTGTTTGCTTTTTTGTAGTGGTATTGTTTATTTTTATAGGTTTAGCGTTTTTTTTGCGGTGTTGATGTATCCAGAAGGAAACACTTTAAGGAGAATGAAAAATGGCTAATGATATTGCCCTATCTAGTGCGCAACGCACTACACTACTTTCGTTGCAACGCATAGAACGAGATTCATCTGTAGCTCAGCGACGCTTGTCTTTTGGTCAGCGAATAGTTGATGTTACGGACGGAGCTTCGGATTTTTTCCAAGCGCGTTCTCTAAGCGAACGCGCTGCGATTTTCGAGCGAAGCAACGTGCAAGTTGAACAAGCTATTTCGGGATTAAATAACCAAGTTACTTCTCTTACGGCTGTGCGCGGCTTCATTCAGCAGGCGATTGGCTTAACGCGTGATGCCGAGAGTGCAGTAGGGGATACCCAGAGACTAGCAGCAATTAATACTGCCTTCAACTCGGTTTTTTTGCAACTAACCCATGCCGTAGTAAAGGACACAGAGTATAACGGCTTAAACTTGTTAATTAACACTGATAGAAGCTTTACGGTCTCCTTCAGCGATGATTCGACTTCTAATCTAAATATTACAAGCAAGGATCTTTTCACTACAGGAGACTTAGATGCGGCCAAGGGTAATTTGTTTTCAGTTGTATTTCTTACAAATGCCGGAGTTGTTAATGTTGCTAATTTAGCCAATGTCGACATAGCAAATCTTGGTGCCCTTACGCTTGCCAAAATTGGCCAGGCTGCGACAATTCGAGGCGCCCTAAATAGAGCGCTAGGACAGGTTGAGGTTAGCGAACGCTTTTTTGGTAACAACATAGCGATCTTACAAACTCGCCTAGAGTTCGGTATAAATAACCAAAACGACTTGCAGGTTGGTCGTGACAAGATCGTGGTTGCGGATGTTAACCAAGAGGCTGCGATTCTTACGACACTACGAACGAGGAACCAAATCGGCATCGGAGCACTAGCCTCGAACGCCGAAGCGCAACAGCAATTGTTGCGACTACTTCAGTAGTATCGGTAAATAGCGACTAATCCTCGCTAATCCTCCCTCACTAATCCTTAAGGTTATTAGAGGGGGGATAGAGAGAGATTAGAGAATAGAGAAGGCGGTCTCTGCCATGCCATAAATGTGGCTGGTATGAGACCGCCTCTTTTTTTCACCCCCCTTGGCTTTTTACCTTTAGATTATTCTTAAGACTATTCTTTGAGCTTCAGCTCTAGCCTAGCGACTATTGGGTCGCTTTCGTGTATCTCCACTTTGATTCTGCTACCGAACGAGATGCTTCGTTTTCCTACTAGCACTTTTTCGTTTGCGTATTGGAATCGATAGTGCTCGAGGCTTTCACGCGCGACTATTCCTTCTACTGGCAACTCGCGCAAGCGTACGAAGAATCCGAAGGGCATGACTTTCAGGACGACTCCTTCGACGACCTCTCCGATGCGATTTTTGAGATAGTGGCAAGCGATGCGCTGGAAGGTTATGCGCTCTAGTGCTATTGCGGAGCGTTCGCATGCTACGAGATGCTCGCATAGCTCTGGACTTATTTTGAGAGCGTTTTTTCTGCTTTCTCCTGCGCGTTTATTTTCCAGACTTGCCAAGACGGCGCGATGTACGAGCAGATCGGCATAGCGTCTAATCGGCGATGTGAAATGGCAGTAGTTAGGCAAGGCGAGGGCAAAATGCTGTGGATTTGTCGTTGCGTATCGAGCTTGCGATTGAGCGCGCAAGACTACTTCGGCTACGAGTAGCGGTAAATAATCGAAGATAGGCGATGGGCTTTGTTCAGCATTTTCTTTAGCGGATTTTTTTGCTTGCAGAGTTTTTGCTTGTAGAGTTTTTGCTTGCAGAGTTTTTGCCTGAACATCTTGCAACAAGGCGCTTAGCTGTTGACGCCTTTGCTCTGCTAGCCTATCGCTCGAATCCAAACTTTGCATTTTTTGCGCTTGCGTTTTTTGTCCTTGCGTTTTTTGCGCTTGCATTTTTTGTGCTTGCGAGCCACTTTCACGCAGCGACTGCAGGGATGGCACGGACGAGCAGGCGTCTTTCAGGCGTCCGAGCTCCTCTTGCAGGGCTTGCCATTTTTCTAGGGTTGGAGGCTCGTGGTTGCGTATAACGAAACCGAGCTCTTTTTTTATCTCTTGTTTTACACCTTTGTTCACCCCTTGGTTTATCTCTTTGAGGCTTGTTTTTTTCTTTGTAGCTTTGCTTTGACTTTTGTTTAGATATGAGTTGTTTAGATGTGAGGCGATGGCGACATTAGCTGCGATCATGAAATCTTCGATGATACGCCTAGCGTTGCTATTATGCCTTTCAGCTATGTTTGTGCAATCTATGCGTCCGCTGTCTGTTTTTTTTAAGATTGGCACTGGCTCGCTTCTATTGATTTCGAGAGCACCGCGTTCTTTGCGAGCGATAGCGAGAGCCATCCAGGCGAGATAAAGATTTTCGACTAGTTTTTCTACTTCTGTCTCGTGCTTTTTATTTTCGAGTATGCGTTCGACCTGCTCGTATGTTACGCGCGCCTTTGACTTTATGACGACCCGAGCGACCCGTTGCTTGAGCACGCGCCCGCGTGCATCGATGATTATCTCGACCATCAGACAAGGTCTTTCGCGCTGTGGCTGTAGTGAGCATAGATTTTCCGACAACCTTGCGGGTAGCATTGCGACCACTCTATCTGGCAGGTATATGGAGTTTCCGCGCGCTCGTGCGCGTTTATCTAATTGAGAGTCGGCTTTCACATATAAGGCGACATCTGCTATTGCGATGCGCAAGCGGAATTTTGCCCGGTCGGAGTTTTTTGTATTAGAGCTTTTTGTATTAGAGTTTTTTGTATCTGGCTTTATGGGTTCAGCCATCACTGCGTCGTCGAAATCACGAGCGTCTTCGCCATCGATCGTTATGAATGGTAGTTCGCGCAAATCTTCACGCGTAGGTTCGGCTGAGCCTGCTTGTGCCTGTTGTTTTTGCTCTTGCGAATAGACATAGGGCTTGATGGCTTCGAGCTCCGCCTCCACTTGCAAATTTTCTTCATCAGTAGACTCTTCGTCAGCAGAGAGGGGCGAGCGCGGTATTTCCATATAGTCTGTTGCGCGTTGAGCTGCGTGTTGTCGCAAACCTAGCTCGCATAGGAAGGCTATATCGCCGTTGAAGCAGCCTAGGGATTCGAGAGGATGTGCGAATAGGATAGGTGCGAAGGTCCGGAACCTATGCTTTGAGTAGTTATGAGTTACCCCTTGAGTTACCCCTTGCTTTACTCCTTGTCGAGCCTCTTGCGATGGATTTTGCGAGGAATTTTGCCAGAGATCTTGACGCCTGCCTCCTTGCTGTATGCCCTCTTGTACGCTTTGACGTACGCTATGCCGTACGTTTTCATGCGTGTTACGGTAGCCTTCCGTACGCTCGCGGACACGCAACAATCGAGCGCGCACGACTTCTCCCTCGCGCCAATTTTTAGCACTCTCGGCAGAAACGCTTAGCTTTAGACTTTTGCTGGCGAGCGGAAAGAAGCGTTTTTTTCCACGCTCTGCGAGTTGCAGTGCTGGATATGGCATTAGAGTAATTTTACCAAAGACGATAGAGCCGTGCTGGTAGCTAGATTTCCGTAGCGCAGCTTTCTGGTCATAGCGATTTTTACGAGCCTCCAATCGCACCCCTCCGCGCCACTTGCCTTTGCCAGCCATTGCTTTCCCTGCTTTAGCTTTACCGCCTCCGTTCCCGCGCCTTGATTTTTGCATGTTATTTTATCTCATTGAAGAGAGCTAGAACTTAAGCACCACTTAAGCACCACTTGCGTACCGCTTACGTACCACTTACGTACCACTTGCGCAAGGATTTAGATAAGTCTTCAATCCTTGCCTTTGCGAGCTGCCTTTGCAACGACTTTGCCAACCTTCACTGCGGAGCTTTTTTTAGCGACTACTTTTTTAGCGACTGCTTTTTTGGTGACTGCTTTTTTGACAGCCACTTTTTTAGTGGTGGTTTTATCGACAGTTTTTCTGGCGGTGGTTTTAGTGGTTGCTTTTTTAGCTTTTCGAGCGAAGGGCTTTCTCGCACCGCCGTCGGCTTTAGCTTTTGCGATTTTTTTCTCTATGACCTCGATAGCCTGCTCTAGTGAAATTTCATCAGGCTCGAAGATTCGAGGCAAGGATGCGTTTATGCCATCGTGCTTTATGTAGAAGCCGAATCGTCCTTTTTTCACGAGCACGGGTTTAGCGTCTTTCGGATGAGGACCGAGGGCTCTCCCGTCGGAGCCTCCTTCTGCGATTACGACGACGGCTCGATTTATCCCGATGCTCATGACGTCGTCCTGCTCGCCGAGTCCGGTATATGCGCCGTCGTGCAATAGGAAGGATCCGAATCGCCCGATTCCCGCCTTGACCTCTTTAGCTGTTTGCGGATGCTCTCCTATGGTGCGTGGCAAGGATAGTAGCTGGCATGCGCTCTGTAGAGTAATAGTTTTAGGATCGAAATTTTTTGGCAGAGCGACACGCTTTGGCTTTTTCTTGCTGCTTTTTTTATCGAGCACTTCACCGCGCTGCAAGTATATCCCATATGGCCCGCGGCGCAGGTTTATCTGCAATGCGGTATCTGGGCATATTCCTAGAGTATGAGGAAAGGTTATACCGCTAGTGCTTTCGTCGAGTGCTAATCCGTCAGCTAATCCGCGCGTATATCGGCAATCTGGATAACTTGAGCAGCCGATGAATGCGCCGTGCCGTCCCGGATGTATTTCCAACTTTCCCTCTTGGCAAGTAGGGCAACTTCGAGTTGGAGGTGAGCCGTCTTCGAGCTTGGGAAAGTAGTAATAAGCGAGGTCTTCTTCTAACTGCGCGCGCACCTGCTCTGGCGATAGAGCTGCACCCTGCTCGAGTGTAGCTTTAAACTCGTCCCAAAAGTTTTGCAATGCGAGCTGCCATTCTCCCTCACCGCAAGCAATTTTGTCGAGCTGCTCTTCTAAGCCAGCGGTAAAATCATAATCAACATACTTTGTGAAGTTATGGCGCAAGAAACTAGTTGCCATTCTGCCGGCGTCTTGCGGTATCATTTTCCGTTTTTCCAAGAGAACATAGCCCCGCATTTTCAAGACATTTATGATAGAGGCGTAAGTCGAAGGTCTTCCGATTCCTGCTTGTTCGAGTTCTCTAATCAGTCGAGCTTCGGAGAAATGTGGCGGCGGTTGTGTTTCGTGTCGAGTTGTCTCGATTTTTTCGACTTGGATTTTCTCACCTTTTTGCAAAGGTGGCAGAAGAGATCCAGCCTCATCTTGATTCTCTTCGTCAGCGGAAGTATCGCGGTATAGCTTGAGGAATCCGTCAAAATGTATCCTCGAGCTTAGAGCCCGCAAGCCTATAGTTGATTTTTCGGTCGAGCTTTCCGTCGAGTTCTCATCACCATCTTCTATTTCGATTGCGAGCTTGTCGATAACGGCACTAGCCATTTGAGAAGCGAGAGCGCGCCGCCAGATCAGCTGGTATAGCTTTTGCTGGTCGCTATCGAGGAATGGTAATAGCGATTCTGGAGTTGTTGAGAAGTTTATCGGACGAATTGCTTCGTGGGCTTCTTGTGCGCTACGCGATTTAGTTTTATAGAATCGAGGCTTATCTGGCAGATAGGATTTTTCGAACATTTTTCCTATCTGCGCGCGCGCTTGTTGTAGAGCTTGTGCGCCGATGAACAGAGAGTCGGTTCGCATATATGTTATCAGAGCGGTAGGCGAGCCTTTGATGCTCAAGCCTTCGTATAGCTTTTGTGCTACCCGCATAGTTCGCGCGGGCGAGAATCCGAGTTTGTTGGATGCTTCTTGCTGCATTGTAGAGGTTATGAATGGCGGCGCGGGATGGCGTTGCGTTTGCGAAGGAGTTATAGATTTGACGAGATAGCTAGCTTTTAGCAAACGAGTTTTTATCTCTTCTGCCTTCTTCTTGCTATCGATTTCCATTTTGGCGAGTTTTTTTCCATCGAGTTTTACGAGAGCAGCTTTGATGTATCCTTTTTCGGATTTTCCTTGTACCTCGATGCTCCAGAATTCTTTTGCTTGGAATTTTTCTATTTCTGCCTGCCTTTCGCAAATCATGCGCAGAGCTACGGACTGCACGCGCCCAGCGGAGCGCGCGCCTGGCAGCTTTCGCCATAGTAGAGGGGATATTGAGAACCCTACGAGATAGTCTAACGCGCGCCTTGTGCGATATGCGTTGACCAAGTTTTCGTTGAGCTTTGCGTGTTTTTTTTCGAGCGCGTCTGTGATCGCCTTTTTAGTTATTTCGTGGAAAGTAATTCTAGCTACGTCGAGCTCGTCGAATTTTTTTCCGAGGTGCTGTTTGAGTATTTCGCGCACATGCCAAGATATTGCCTCGCCTTCTCTGTCTGGGTCTGTGGCGAGGTATATTTTGTTAGCTTTTTTAGCGGCGCGCAGTATTGGAGGCAAGGACTTACGAGCATTTTCGGTTTCTTGCCATAGCATTTCGAAGTTTTTTTCAACATCTATGGAACCGCTTTTAGAGGGCAAATCCCGCACATGCCCGAAGCTGGCGAACACATCGTAGCCTAGCCCCAAGTATTTTCCGACGGTTTTTGCTTTTGCGGGCGATTCGACTATCACGAGCGCGGACATTTTTTTCTCACCCCTTTACTAATTTTTTCAGTTTTTTTTGGCAGTTGTTTTTTATCTTTTGTAGCATTTGCTTGAGAGTTGCCCTTGAGAGTTGTCCTTGAGAGTTGTCTTTGGCACTTTTTATTTATTTATCGATTTATGTTTTATAACGACTTATGTTTCAAGTTGCCATATTTTTCCGCACTTCGATGAGATCGTCGACGACGCTCTCGTCTGTTAGAGTTGAGGTATCGCCGAGCTCTGTATATTGACCGACTGCGACCTTTCGCAAGATTCTGCGCATTATTTTACCGGATCGAGTTTTGGGCAAAGCTGGCGCCCATTGTATTTGTTCGAGTGCTGCGAAGGGTCCTATTTCTGCTCGCACCAATTGAACGAGCTCTTTGCGTAACTCTTCGCTGGGTTCTTTGCCCGAGTGCAATGTTACGTATGCGTATAGAGCCTCGCCTTTTGTCTGGTGAGGATATCCTATTACGGCTGCCTCTGCGACACTTTGGTGTAGCACGAGCGCGGACTCTAGCTCTGCTGTACCGAGTCTATGCCCTGAAATATTCACGACATCATCGACCCTTCCGGTTAGCCAATAGAATCCGTCTTCGTCTCGCCTTGCGCCGTCTCCGGTTTCGTATTTTTCTGGGAAGGTTTTGAAGTATGTATCGATGAATCGTTGATGATCACCGAAGACTGTACGCATTTGTCCTGGCCAACTATCGGCGATACAAAGCCTACCTTCTGCGACTCCTTCGAGTTCCTTGCCATTATCGTCGAGCAAGATTGGTTTTATACCGAACATGGGTCTTGTAGCGGAACCTGGCTTCATTTTAGTAGCCCCTGGCATTGGAGCTATCATTGCGGCGCCTGTTTCGGTCTGCCACCAGGTATCGATTATGGGGCATCGTTCTTCGCCGACGACTTTATAGTACCACCTCCAGGCTTCTGGATTTATGGGCTCGCCGACTGTTCCTAGCAGCTGCAGAGAGGATCGTTTAGTTGATTTGACGAGCTCTTCGCCGGCGGCGGATATTGCTCGCAGAGCTGTTGGAGCGGTATAGAATATATTGACTTTATACTTATCGCAGACTTGCCAGAATCGGCTAAAGTCTGGATAGTTTGGGACACCTTCGAACATCACGGAGGTAGCGGCGTTTGCGAGTGGTGCGTATACGATATAGCTATGGCCGGTGACCCATCCTACATCGGCGGCGCACCAGAAGACATCTCCGTCGTGATAATCGAAGACATATTTGTGAGTGAAAGAGGCATATACGAGGTATCCGCCGGTTGTATGTAGGACGCCTTTAGGCTTTCCGGTTGAGCCGGAGGTATATAGTATGAAGAGGGGGTCTTCTGCGTTCATTTCTTCTGGCGGGCATATGGGTGAGGCTTCCTCGAGCAGTTTGTGATAATGATGATCTCTACCCTCACTCCAGCCTACTTTTGCTTTAGTTCTTTGATATACGATCACATTTTCGACAGAGGGACATTTTTCGAGAGCTTTATCGGTGCTTTCTTTTAGGGGTATGATTTTATTACCGCGAATGCCTTGGTCTGCGGTTATTACTAGCTTTGCTTTACAATCTATGATTCTTCCGGCGAGTGATTCTGCGGAGAATCCGGCGAAGACGACGGAATGTATTGCGCCGATGCGGGTACAGGCGAGCATAGCGCAAGCGGCGGCTGGCACCATTGGCATATATATAGTTACGCGGTCGCCTTTTTTGACGCCGAGTTTTTTCATGGCATTAGCGAGCCTACATACTTCTTCGAAGAGCTGTTGATATGTTATTTCTTTTGAGTTGCTAGGATCGTCTCCTTCCCAGAAGAATGCGACTTGATTAGCTCGTTGCGGTAGATGTCGATCGAGGCAATTAGCGGAGACATTGAGCGTTCCGTCATAGAACCATTTTATGTGTAGGTCTTTTTGAGCGTAGGATACATCTTTGACTTTTGAGAAGGGTTTTATCCAATCGACGAACTTACGAGCTTGTTGCGCCCAGAATTCTTCGTTATCGTTTATGGATTGTTTGTATAGTTCATTATATTGCTGGTTGCTGATGAGTGCTTTAGCGGCGAAGCTATCTGGTATGGGATACTCTTCTTTAGTTTTCTGCATTTTACTATCCTCCGTATTTTTCACATTCGATAGAGCGTTTGCGATAGAGCATTTGCGACAGAGCCATTGCTATGTGAGTTTTACTATGTGAGTTTTGCTAAGTAACATTTACTAGAGTAGCGATATTTTTACGATTTTACGAGATTGCGCCTAATTTGAGGCAAGTTTAGAGCTTTAGTTGTTTTTTGCAAGCTTGATTCCGCTATGATTATTTCTGTTATGATTTATGGCTACGGCTTGCGAGAGCTTTAGGCAGTCTTTTTTGCGAGGATTTTTTTACATGATGCGCTCGTAGCTCAGCGGATAGAGCGTTGCCCTCCGAAGGCAAAGGTCGTAGGTTCGATCCCTACCGAGCGCGCATTATTTTTTTACAACATGATACGAGTAAACCTTGAATTCATTCAACCGCATTACCATATTTAGATATACATTACTTAAACTAATCAAATTTACATGGGAGGAAATTGGCTCATGCAACACTCATACCCATATATCTCTGCTCGTGGCAATGTTCAAAAGATCATTAACCACTTGCGAGAAAACATTTTCCCCGAAAAAATCTCTGTTGAGGATATCAAAAATCTAGGCATAGCAAGCGGTGAAGAAGGCAAGGTTATCAATGTTTTGAAATTTATTAATGTTATCGATAAAAATGGGAACAAGAATGCCGATGCTGCAAGAATATTTGCACTAGAAAGTACGCAAGAATTATTTCAAGAAGAATTTGGAAAACTGATTGGAAAAGCCTATTCAGAATTATTTAATTTGCATGGGAAAGGTGCTTGGAAAACAAATAAGGAGCAACTTGACATTTTTTTTGGTATCAAGAAGTCTAAGGGAGCTAGTGCGGCACCAAGGAAAGCTATAACTTTTATTGCATTAGCAGAACTAGCAGGCAAACGCGAACCGACTAACGAAAAAACAAGTGACTTTGTGGACAGTGCAACGAAAGGGCAGAGAAAACAAGATGTTAGGGGAAAAGCAAGCAAAACAGTAAAACTACCTGCCCCGAATTCGAATAACAAACCCGTCTTGACGGTTAGAATTGAAGTCAATTTACCAGCAGGCGATACAAAAGAAAATTACGACAATATATTTAAGGGTATTAGAGAACACCTTATAAATGGATAATTCCTTCTCACAATTTGAATCAATTGTTAGAAAAGCTGAAACCTTATCAATAAATAAATCTAGTTCTCAACATCACTTTGAGAACAGAAATATCCACCCAGAAATTGCATCGGTAGCGAGAAAGCTCTTCGATAGTGGTCATTACCCCGAAGCTACATTCGAAGCATGCAAATTTTTAGAAGAAAGGGTTGGCAAGCTTTCTAATAGCAATAAAATTGGTCACGAGCTAATGGGTAAAGTCTTTAGCGTTCAGAAGCCCATATTGTCATTGAGCAACCTTTCTGGTAAAAATAGGGAAAGTGAGCAACGGGGATTCATGAACTTATTTATTGGCATAATGGCAGGAATAAAAAACCCTAGAAGCCATAAAGTAGGAATTAATGAAAAAATCGACCAATGCCTCGACCATCTTAGCCTTGTGTCAATGCTGATGCGGAAATTAGACGACCGCCCAAGATAATAGATAAGAAAATAACTGCCCCCCCTAGCCTTGACTAGCTAACCTTGACTAGTAGCTCTTAGCAGACGATCGTTGATAGCGAGTCCCAAACCATGCTTAGGAATAGGGGCAACGGCGATAGAGTCAAACGGCGCGCGGTCGAGCGCGTGCAAATGCCGATAGAGATTACGCGCTGCTTGTTGCAAATCGCCTGCCTCGCTCAAGGACAAATCCGCGCCCTCTGCAACACTGCCAAAGTCTAATAAAGCCTCGCGCTCGCCCAACCGCTCGCGAGCATTTAGACGCAAGGGACGCGCTGGCGCATAATGACGAGCCATCCCACCTGGTGCCAACAACGCTCCAGCTACGTCAGCCCCACTTGATAGAGAGCCAACCAATAAATCTTCTCCCAAAACGCGCTCGATCGCACGAGCCTCGATAGCCCCCGCCCGCAACAAACGCGGCGCCCCATCCAGCAAGGCTACGATAGTCGATTCTATCCCTAGCTGACAAAGCTCTTCGCCAGCCAAAATCAAGGCTGGCTCTTCGGAGGACTCTTCGGAGGACTCTTCAGAGGACTCTTCGGCTTTCTCTTCAGCTCCCTCTTTACCCCCCTCTCCAGCTCCCTCTTTAGAGAAGGCTTTACAGACATGCGCTACTTCGGTGGCACTCACCTCACCCGAGCGATTTGCGCTAGGAGCTGCGATGGGAAAGCCGCATAGCTGCAATAACTCGAGCGCGAGCGCGCCTGCGGGTATGCGCAGAGCGATAGTTTTAGCTACCAGCCGAGCTCCAGTTTCACTTACTTTTTGCGCCTCGACCACGACCCCTGAGGGTAGAGAAGCGGGTAGCGAGCCGCCGCCATCGCCATCGCCATCGCCACCGCCGCCGCCATCTACGCCTTCACGATATGGCAACACGAGCGTGAGTGCGCCTGGCCAAAACTTTTCTGCGAGCAGCTCTGCCTGCGCGGAGAAGAGAGCCAACTCGCGCGCCTGCTTTAGACTTGCGATGTGGACTATCAGCGGATTTTCGCGCGGTCGATTTTTCACGCGATATAGTTTCTCGACGGCTTTAGCGTTGTCTGCCTTGCAACCCAAGCCATAGACGGTTTCGGTGGGGAAGGCTACCAACCTACCGGCTGCCAACAAGCTAGCAGCCCGCGCGAGTGATTTAGGGCTAGCGGCTAATACCTGCAACATTTAGAAAGTTTCTTGAGAGTTTTTTTGCGAGGACTTTTGCGAGGACTTTTGCGAGGACTTTTGCGAGTTTTCTCGCGAGGACTTTGGCGAGGCTTGTCGCGAGGACTTTTGAGAGTTTTTTCGTGAGTCTTTTTGTGATAGTTTTTTCGATAGTTTTTGCAAGGACTTTGCTAGGAAACCCAACTGCCGCGCGAGCCGCTGCTCGCCCTCGCTCACACCCGCGCCCGAGCCCCCACCCGCACCCTCGCCCTCGCTCACACCGCCTCCCGCCTGCGCCCCAACTTGTTGCGCCCCAGCTTGTTGCGCCCCAGCTTGTTGCGCCCCAACTTGTTGCGCCGCCCCAGCTTGCTGCGTCCCAGCCTGCCGCGCCCCAGCTTGCTGCGCCCCGGCTTGTTGCGCCCCAACATTTTGAGTTGCGTTATTATCTTCGAGCAACCCTGCCAAGCCATCTGTAATCTTGGCGGTTACTTTGGTAGCGAGCGCGAGCAGGGCGGTGCGGGGGTTTCTATTATCGAACAGCCACTGCTCGATGAGAGGTTGTGTGCGCAACCATATATTGACGCGACTATTTAGCAGCTGCCCCATCCCTTCGCCTTGTAGCATTGATTTGTGTAGCAACAGCAGCTTGGTCTGCGTGTTGAGCTCGAAGCGATCCCCGATACTGATTACGCCCAACAGCAGCTCTGCGAAGGAAATATCGTTGAGATTTTTGCTACCGAAGAGTGGCTCTCCTATTGATCGACAAGCGAGCGTCAAACTATCGAGGTCTACCTCTGCTGTGGTATATCCGGCGTCTATGTATGCTTTTGCGACTCTTTTGTAATCTCTTTCCATGAATCCCTTTAGTATGTCGGCTAGGTGATGCCTAGTTTTTAGAGACAGAGTTCCCATGATTCCGAAATCTACAGGCACCATGGTGCCATCTGGCTCGATGAAGAGATTACCCGGATGAATATCTGC
Source organism: Alphaproteobacteria bacterium (assembly GCA_014238625.1). Classification (GTDB taxonomy): domain Bacteria; phylum Pseudomonadota; class Alphaproteobacteria; order JABAAW01; family JABAAW01; genus JABAAW01. The sequence continues at coordinate 14,279 of JABAAS010000017.1, forward strand.
GTGGAAGAATCCGTCGCGAAATGTTTGCTTGAAGAAGATACGCGCCGAGCGTTCTAGCAGCTCTTCGCGCTCGACACCGAATTTTTGCAATGCCTTATGGTTATCGATGCGCACGCCGCTGATCCACTCTAGAGTTAGCACTCGTTTATTAGTGCGCGCCCAGTCAATCTCTGGCACGCGGAAACCTTTCTCGCCGCGCATATTTTCAGCGAGCTTGCAGGCAGCGGCGGCCTCGCGCCTGAGGTCTAGCTCGCCTTCGAGCCATTGGGCGTAGGT
>JABAAS010000017.1:14564-14785 GCA_014238625.1 Alphaproteobacteria bacterium
CCTTTACGGCGACCACTTTTCCCTCGAGAGTTTTCGCGCGATGCACTTGAGCTACGGATGCGGCGGCGGCGGCATTATCGTCGAAGCTTTGGTATATTTCGTTAATTTTTCTACCGAAGGCTTTCTCGATCTCTAGACGGATGACGGCTGCTGGCAACGGCGGCAGACGGTCTTGCAGTTGCGCGAGTGCGAATGCTACTTCCTTGCCTACCAAATCTGGA
>JABAAS010000180.1 GCA_014238625.1 Alphaproteobacteria bacterium
ATAAACTAGTTCAATAAGCTAAGGTTTATAAGTCAAGGGTGACGCAGGATGCGTCCCCCTTGGCTTTGACTTATGTGTAGCTCAGCCTGCGTTATTAAATGTGAAGCGCACGACCTAATGCCGCTAGTGCCGCCTCGCGCAATGCCTCGTTCAAACTCGGGTGCGGGTGGCATATATGCGCTATGTCCTCAACCGTGCCGCGATATGCCATTATCGCAATCAACTCCTGTATCAGGGTGCCCGCCTCATCGCCCAATATCTGTGCGCCTATCAAACGATGGTCGCTAGAATCTACCAGCAGTTTAACTAAACCAGTAGCAGTACCAGAAGCGCGTGCGCGCGAGTTCGCGCTAAAAGGAAACTTCCCTAAATCATACGATATTCCTCGCGCTCGTGCCTCACGCTCGCTAACTCCAACAACCGCAACCTCAGGGTGCGTGTAAATAACGCCCGCTATCGTCGAATAATCAACCAACGAGAGCGTATCATCCTTCGCGCTCGTATCTCCATCTACCGCCAGAGACTCTACTAGCGCAACGCCCTCCTCCTCAGCCTTGTGCGCCAACATC
>JABAAS010000181.1 GCA_014238625.1 Alphaproteobacteria bacterium
GCAGAGGCTCGCACAGAGGTGCGAGTCAAGATGATCGTTTGACTGATCTCGGGTAAGGTCAGCTCCATGCCCAAGCGAGCAGCAGCAGCAGCATACGCAGAGACGCCAGCCGTCAGCCGCACCGAAATACCCAAATCTCGCAACGCGCTAACCTGCTCGGCGAGCGCGCCATATATCGACGGATCGCCAGAATGCAAGCGCACAACGCGAAATCCAGCTTTCGCGCGGGCTGCCATAAGCTCAACCATTTGCGGCAAAACCATGCCAGAGGTGTCGTGCTTCTCGGCATTCTCCGCCAAGTCTGTAACTTGCGATGGCACCAGAGAGCCAGCGTAAAGGAGAACTTGCGAAGAGCGTAGCAAGCGAGCAGCGCGTAGAGTCAAAAGTTCAACATCGCCAGGTCCAGCCCCGACAAAGTCTATCGAAAAATTACCTGCCTCAATATTTTCATCGATAGCTGTCATATTTTTTGCTCCTCAGTATTTTTTTATCCATTGTTTTTTGAAATTCACTCTACTCCTATCAGCTTTTACTATGAGCTAGACGATAGCCTCGATGC
>JABAAS010000182.1 GCA_014238625.1 Alphaproteobacteria bacterium
TATTGATGGTATTGGTGCTACTATAGCTAAGCGCTATGGTGGTCTTGACGGGGTAATACTGAATGCTGGATATTTGGGCTTTTTGTCGCCGACCGAGCATGGGGATTCTAAGTTATGGCAGGAAGTATTTACGGTTAATGTTTTAGCTAACCAGATTCTATTGCGCTGTTTGCATGATCTTTTGCTTCGTGGCTGTTGTGGAGTCGGGGGTATAGTTGTTGGTGTTACTTGTGATGATTACCGCGGTGCTTCATTTTGGGGATGCTATGGAGCCTCGAAGGCTGCGTTTGAGATTATGCTACGCTGTTACTCGAAAGAGAGTTGCAAGATAGGAGCTAGCAAGGATGGTTCAAGTATGGGTTTGCGTGTGCACTGCATTGACCCTGGTAGAATGTCTACTTCGTTGCGCCGCTGTGCTTTTCCTGGTGAAGATGATTGCAAGTATCCAATTACTGACCGCACGCTAGAACCTTTTATCGATGCGTTATGCGATAAGTAGATTTCCTAATTTTATATTTAATTTAATACTATTTTATTTATGCGTAGTTTTTTTCAAT
>JABAAS010000183.1 GCA_014238625.1 Alphaproteobacteria bacterium
TGGTAATGACATTCTACATGGTGGTGATGATATTGATCATCTTTATGGTGGAGCAAACAACGACGAGCTTTATGGTGATGCTGGTAATGATCATCTTTATGGCGGAGAAGGCATCGACGAGCTTTACGGTGGAGCTGGTGCGGACAGACTTGCAGGTGGAGCGGGTAGAGATACGCTAAATGGAGGAGCTAATGAGGAGTTAGGCACATTTGATGTTGCAGTCTACACGGACTCTAGTGCTGGAGTTACAGTAAAACTTGGGGCTAGAGGTAGAGGTAGAGGTGGTGATGCGGCTGACGATATTTTAATTGACATAGAAGGTATCGAAGGTTCAGAGCATGTGGATAGGCTTTTGGGTGACGGTTTTTCCAACCAGCTTATTGGTAACGGAGGTAATGATGACCTTCGCGGTTATGGTGGCTCTGATTATATTCAGGGCGGAGTTGATAATGATGAGCTCTATGGTGGAGCTGGCGATGACATACTTTCTGACGATGCTGGCGACGATGAGTATTATTTCGATGCTTCTGAGTATGGCGATACCGATAGGATCG
>JABAAS010000184.1 GCA_014238625.1 Alphaproteobacteria bacterium
TGCCGCGTTCCGCAAGACGACGCAAAATCAAAAAAGTCAACTTCTGCTTGCGCATTCCGTCCGTGTTCTCTATTCCTAAATCGTCCGCCTTCGCCAGCAACTGCTGCGGCGGTAGCGCGTTAAGTTCTTGTAAATGCAATGTACTAACTCCTAATCCCTAAAAGAGATATCTCGTTGATAAGTGAAATTCTGTCGTGTGTTTGAAAAAAATAGCAAGGTAGTCAAGCTACTAACTCCAGCTATGCTAACCCAATCTAAGCTAGCCCAATCCAAGCTAGTCCAATCCATGCTAAATTTTGCGGAAACTCCGCCAAGCAAAGAACTCTAAAGTCTAGCTAGAAAAAATACTCAAAGATGCGAAAAATAAAAGGCTCAAAGAGAGCATACCCCCAATCCCCAAAGGTCACAAACCGATAGCGTAACTAATGTTCGTGGTCAAGTCCTAAATAAAAATTCGAAATCTAAGCACCCGTCAACTTCTTGCGCAACGAACTGCTCGAAGTCGTATGCTGAAAGCGTAGTTTGCGATCTGGATAAACATACTCATGC
>JABAAS010000185.1 GCA_014238625.1 Alphaproteobacteria bacterium
TGTCAGCTGCCTCTCCTCTCACAGCCCCCCCCACGCTGGCGACACTCTAGGGGGTTAAAACGGAAAAAGTCAACCTTTTCTTGCCGTTCACAAAAAGTTTACCAGAACAAAGCCCTAACACGAAAAAAACCCTCGATACAAGACAATCGACCCACGAAAATCCTCCTGCAAACAACAGCAAGGCGCAACGCCCGCACCAAGCAACCGAATCAACCGAATCAAGTGAGCGCACGAGAGTTTTTGTCAATGGTGATTTCAAGATTGTTTCCAACCCTTGCAAAGTTTGCAGCAACAACAACGAAATCCACGGCTTCGTAATTGCCTTCGAAGCGCAAGGTCATCTCGTCTCCCGCTCGATCGCTGATGGCATCGCCCCCCCCGCCGACCCGAAAGACATAGGTGTCCGCGCCCGCATCGCCGAGAAGGGTGTCTGCGTCTGCGCCACCCGCCAGCGTGTCTGCGCCACCGCCGCCCTCCAAACGGTCGTTGCCGCCTCCTCCCTGAAGAGTGTTGCCGTCGTCGTCGCCCGTCATCCAGTCGGCGAAT
>JABAAS010000186.1 GCA_014238625.1 Alphaproteobacteria bacterium
AATGTAAACAAATGCGGAATTGTCCCAGAAACGTGGTTTCAACGTTATTACAAGGGTAATCAGTTACGCTGATTCCGAATTTGATAATGTCAATGACATGTGATAAATATTTGTTGTTGTTTACGACTAAAAAGTAAACAAATTTTAAAATTATCCAAGAAACGTGGTTTCAACAGTTTTACTAGGGTAATTGGATGTAATTGGAACAGATTCCGATTTTATTAATGCCAATATCACGTGACAAATTATTTTATTTGTAACGTAAGTTTCGTAAATTTCAATTGTCAGAGGTAACTTTCCCCCATAAAGGCCCGAGTACAAATATAGAGTGAATAACAACTCGCGTAGCGCGAGCAAGCGTAGTGGGCTTGTTACATATATTACATATATTTAAAGAACCGACGGTCAATAAATAATCTACATTATAAATCTCAATTGTTGTTCGTTCGCACGTTGCTAAGATACGCTAAATTGGAATGTTGAGTATGATTTAGCATTTCCAAAAGAATGTTGTATATCTCTATATTTATGTTGCTTAT
>JABAAS010000187.1:0-297 GCA_014238625.1 Alphaproteobacteria bacterium
GGCAAGGCGAGTTTGGTTCTTCGGCGAGATCAAGCCTACATCGGCGTTTTGATTGATGACTTGATCACTAAGGGTACAGTAGAGCCGTATCGCATGTTCACCTCGCGCGCGGAGTATCGGTTGCTGCTCCGGCAGGATAACGGGGATCTTCGCTTATGTGAAATCAGCAGGGAGATTGGATTGTTGTCTGATCGTCAATACAGCATTTATCAGGCAAAAAAGGTGCAGTTTGACCGAGAGTTGGCACGGGTCAAAACCACTTGGCACGATAATCTGACGCTGGAACAATTGCTTAAG
>JABAAS010000187.1:307-538 GCA_014238625.1 Alphaproteobacteria bacterium
AGGATACATTGAACGCCAAGAAATCGAGGTCGAGAAATTCCAAAAGATGGAATCCAGACAAATCCCAATATGGCTGGATTATGATCGGATATCCGGTTTGCGAAATGAATCTCGTCAGAAACTGAAGGAAATACAGCCTACCACTTTAGGCTTAGCCTCAAGAATCTCAGGGATCAATCCTACGGATATAAGTTTGTTAATGGTGTGGATCAAACGGGGAAGAGTGAGTTT
>JABAAS010000188.1 GCA_014238625.1 Alphaproteobacteria bacterium
CTTGGTGCAAATCTACTCATTTACCTCTTTTGACAAAACTGGGGGCTTTTGAAAGCTCTTGAGCTTTAAAAGCTTGAAAAAGCAAACTTTGCTCATTTTGTGAGCTTCCTGTTTGGTGGAAATATACTCAAAGACCTCTTCTGACAAAACTCGGGGCTTTTGAAAGCTCTAAACTTTAAAAGCTTGAAAAAGCAAACTTTGCTCATTTTTTGAGCTTCCCGCTTAATGAAAATCTACTCATTGACCTCTTTTCACAAAACTGGAGGCTTTTGAAAGCTCAAAGCTTAAAAAGTTGGAAAAGCAAACTTTGTTCATTTTGTGAGCGTACCGCTTGCTGGAAATCCACTCATTGACTTTGTTTGACAAATCTGGTGGCTTTTGAAAGCTCTAAAGCTTTAAGAGCTTGAAAAAGCAAACTTTGCTCACAAAAGATGTCAATGAGTAGATTTCCATCAAGCGGGAAGCCCACAAAATGAGCAAAGTTTGCTTTTTCAAGTTTTGAAAACTTTAAAGCTTTCAAAAGCCCCCAGTTTTGTC
>JABAAS010000189.1:0-393 GCA_014238625.1 Alphaproteobacteria bacterium
GTGTTTCGTTGATCTTACAAGCTAAGTCGGCTGGAACTTTCATGTTCCTGGTAGGGCCACTCAAGTCGGACAGGTTGTAAGCTAGAGACCAGACAAAGATTAACTGCTTCTTCTCTTTTTTAGTTATGTTTATTTTAGTTGTCGCTGTCCTCTTCCTGTCGTTTCCCCCTCTCTGCTTCCTTTTCTATTCCTCTACGTTTCCCTTGGTTTCGCTGTCGCGATATGACCTATTTTGATGTGTTAAAGCGACGTTAAGCCCCAATCTAATAAAAAAAAGAAAATCCTGGAGCACTGGATCAAAAATGATACTTGGGTGACAAAAAATAATATAAGGTTGAGAAAATTCACTCCAACAGTGCTAATACATAATTAAAAAGAATACAGTGTATTTTT
>JABAAS010000189.1:403-536 GCA_014238625.1 Alphaproteobacteria bacterium
GTGTTTCGTTGATCTTACAAGCTAAGTCGGCTGGAACTTTCATGTTCCTTGTAGGGCCACTCAAATCGGACAGGTTGTAAGCTAGAGACCAGACAAAGATTAACTGCTTCTTCTCTTTTTTAGTTATGTTTAT
>JABAAS010000018.1 GCA_014238625.1 Alphaproteobacteria bacterium
TGCTCGTGCGGTTGCTGAGGATCAGGGCTCGGCGGCGCGTAAAGCTTAACCTGCATAGGACCCCTGCGGAAAATCTCGTGCGAAAACGATGAAGAATCTTGCAAAAGACGACTGGCAGCAACATCGTAGCCAGCGTGAGCACTGCCACTAGGAAAGTTCATTAATACATCTCGGGTACTATTCGCTGACTTATCTTCCTCAGGCATAATAGCCTCCCTAGTAAAGTTGCATCTATGCAGAGCAAGTAACTGCAAGAAGTAACTGCAAGAAGTAACTAGGAGGCTGAAGTTTGTCAATACATAAATTATTCGCAAAACTACATCATATTTCATAAGCTTTGCTCACAAACGCCACTCATACAAAGGTATGGCATCGTTCTTGCATAGATGCTCTCGTATTACTATTTTTATTGAGCCTGTTTTAATATCCCTCAAAATTGGATATTTGGAGAAACTTTGTGGTTTTAAGCATCTTCGCAGTTCCAGCTACCGCCATTGCCGCGCAGGCAGACTCCATGGCTACTATCTCGCACAATATCGCTAATGTGAACACTCCAGGCAGTAAAGCCGCCGTCGTACAGTTCCGACCCCTATTGGCTGAAACTCAAGGCTCTACCTCAAAACAGAGAGGAAAACACGGCTTGGATAGCTATCTACGACAAAACATAAAAGAGCAAGGCTCGCCCATACAGACTGGGCGAAAGCTAGACCTAGCCATATCAGGAAACGGATTCTTCACCCTGCGAGATAACGCAGGCGACATAACATATACTCGTAACGGTAATTTCCAGACACTCTTTGACGAAAATGCTCCAGCAGGAGCTAATAGTTTTATCGGAGATAATCTCGGAAATTATCTGCTCGGATGGTCGGTCGATCAAAGTTTCGCCTTCCCTAATAAAAACAATGCTACTTTGAATAGAATACTCTTATCCGATAACTTATCCGCTCGCGGTGCTCCTTCTAGTGCTGCTTCTGTATCGCTCGTCTTGCCTGTAAATGATGGACAGCCGAGAGGGAGTGAAAATAGATTCTCACATGGTATTGACCTCATCGACGCTGGGATAAATAGCAATGAAGTGAGTTTCAACTATAGAGCAATCGCAGGCGAAAGAAATGCCTGGCAGCTACGAGCCTCAAGTGGAAATAATCTCTTGGGAGAGGCGGTCTTGCGGTTTCGGGCAGATGGAAGGTTGCAATCAATTGCTGGATTGGGAACTACAGAGGTAGATGGGTTGTCCTTACGCTTGCAGGGAGCAGGTAGTGGCGGCGGGATAGATGTGCAGGTTAATCTCGCGGCGGCGAGATCTTATGGCGGCGGCGGAGAGTTGCTCAATTATGAGGAAAATGGGATCGTGGGTGGATTGATCGAGGATTACTTTATTGACCAGCGGGGGTTGGTACAGGGAATCTTCTCGAACGGACAGCGGAGGGCTCTGGCGCAGATTGCCGTCGCAGATTTGGTTAATCCAGACTCTTTCGTCGCTCTTGAGGGAACTAGGTTTCGCGCAAGCGAGGATAGCGGAGAGGTCAGTTATTATGATCTGTTGGAGAGCAGGCGGGCGAGCATTAACTCTGGTCAGTTGGAGTCTTCCACAGTCGATATTTCGGACGAGTTTGCTCGGATGATCGAGACGCAAAATGCTTATAACTTAGCTTCCTTGACTTTGCAAACCGCAAACGAGTTGACTAGCACCGCGGTTGGCGTCAAGAGGTAGGGTAAAACTCTTTTGAGCTTGGTCGGGGGTTTTTTATATTATCGCTTTGTTTAGCTTATGCTTGCGCAACCTAGTGCGCTCGACGCATCGCTCGCTTAGCGCATAGTATTCGCATAACAGCTAAAGGGCGTGGGGGGATAATAATCCCCCCACGAATAGAAAACTCTGTATCAAGCATTTATGCCTATTTCAAAAAGCTATAAAAATGCTTGCACAACCCTCTACATTTTATGGTTAAAAGAACACCTCGGGTGCAATTGGTCTTGTTTTCGAGCTAGCAATACCCTCAGGGAAAACATCATCTGGTAGAGACTCCGCTTCATCACAAACAACAGTCCTACTACGTATTGGAGTGTCACCCCTAAGCGCATACTGTCCAACACCTTTAACCTTGATAACATGCCAACCAACTGTTCCCTCTTCTTCGAGGACCCCTAACTTACCGTTCGCCTTCCTTGTATGTGAAGCCTTCTTCTTATCTTTGTAGACTCGACAAACAAAGTTATCTATCGGGCGAAAGAAATAAACTCTCACTATACCTACTAGGGGTCTATACGCGGGGAATGGAAGAACATACTCAGCCTCAGCTGCATAAATTCCCCAGCCCTGCTCTAACTCTGCAGAGCTAGCCTCAGGGGCAGGATTCCCAGACAAATCTCCAGTGTCAGTGTTACCACCGCAACTAACGAGAAAAAACGCTAAGCCTAAACTAGCAACGGTCATTGCAAATCTTCGCAATAACCCTTCCATCCATCTTAAAGTAATTACAGAATAAAATTTATTCATCATTGTTATACCATCCTTGTGATTGATAATTGTCTACCTCCCACGCAGTGAAGTAAAGCATAGTCGCGCACCAGTCAACTTTTTTATTACAAAAAAAATACCGCCAGCTAAAGAGTATTGCTGGCTGGGCGTAAAAGCACGAAGTGCTACCCTACCCCGCTATTCCACCGCCGCCGCTTGTGTTGTCTGTTGTTGTGCGCGCTGTCTTTTCTAAATTCGGTATTATATTAAATGTCTGTTGCTGGTTTTCGTTATCTTTTGGCTGTTTAACGAAGCCTGTAGGTTGGTGTGAGTAAGCGCATTCGACTGCCTTTTGTATAATAAAGCTTTTATCTTCTTTATGAGTGGCAACACGGTAAAGTAACTCATATGAATTCAGAGCATTAAAGCGTTGTCGGTTACTAACCTCATTTTGTGAATTGGCAAAGTAAGAACGCAAACAAGAGTATATAAGGGTAACAAAAAGCCCTGATGAAAAAATAAACGACTTTATATCGGGTTTAAAAAATTTACATAAAAATTCCCCTGGTATTGCATGCGTAATACTTTTGGTAATTAAAACACAATTTTTTGGTGACTCCATTATGGGAATTAAATTTACCCACACAAATGCCAATGCTGACAACACAAAAGCTCCGAAAATAGCAAACATTGCTCTGCATCTATGTTTATTAGCCGTGGCATCAAATCTACTAGCCTCTTTTTGTATCGTGCCTTCTGTAATAATTTCTCTCGTTTTGATATTTATCTTTCTACTTTCTTCTAAATCTACTTTTATTTGATTTAATTCTAACCGAGCATCCAGTCTTAAACGAAAAAAAAGTTCTAGGTTTTTATCGCCAGTTGGAAAAAATTTCCAAGTTAAAGATCTTGCAGTTTCAATTTCATTATTGAATTTTGTTAACATGGATTTGTATTCTTGATTTAAATTGCCATCTTTACCATAAGGAGAAAGATTCTCTTTTGAGTATCTAGTATGTAATTCTAAAACTGGGTCGATAGCCGCAAAAACCGTATACATAGAAAGATTAATATCACGCCTAAATTCGTCAGAAAGAGCACCCCAACTAGTGATAATTAGATATTTTATTATTTCTAAATTGTATTCATTGTAAAAGTTAAATGATTCTATTGGGTACAAAGAAGTTTCCTTACCATCGACTTTATACGATAAAATTTCTGCTGGCGTGTTTATAAGAACCTTGTTTATATCTTCAGCAAAGCACCAGTCGCCTGCACCAACTCGCTGATGATATGTTCGTATTAAATCTAAAACTTCTAAGTACAGAGATTTTTTACGAGGCAAGTCTGCTTGCTTGTATCTTTGCAATAGTTCTTGCTCGTCTGGGTCCCTTGGCGGTCCGGAATTTGCTTTATCATCTATCATTGAGTCCTCCTTATTTGTGCAAGGATATTTGCACATCCTTTAGCGGTAGCACAAAGTGCCTGCTAATGCACTCGTGCGGGCGTGGTTATCCACATATTACTACCCCCAAATCGCTAGCTTGCCTAAGTAAACGAAATTCGCTAAAACAAAAGCTAGAACAAAAATAGCTCCTCGTCACTAATCACCTATCCCCTATCACTCATACCTCATCACCTACCCCCCATCACCCATACCTCATCACTCGTCAGATACTATAAACAGACAGCAATCATGCCTAATACTCTTACAAAAATAATGCCAAAAATAATGCCTAGCGCCCTGCTCGCGCTCGCATGCATCGCTATCATAACCCTAGCCGCTTGCGCTAAAAACAAAGACAAAGACTCTATAGCTCGCCTATCGCAACAGCAACTCGTCCAAAACTTCGAAAATGGAGTCGAAAATCTAAGACGCAAAAAATATAAAAAAGCCGCCGCAGAGCTAGCCGTAATAGCTCACGACCATCCATACTCATCCCTCGCTCCAAGAGCACAACTCCTGCTCGCATACGCATACTATAGGCGTAATAAAAAAGTCGAAGCTCTCGTCGAAGCCGAATCTTTCATTCTCGCATACCCCGCATCACCTTCCATCGCATACGCCCTATACCTCAAAGGACTAATCTATTTCCAAAACATACAGCATGTAGAAAGAACTCAAGAAGACATGAAACAAGCAAGAGCAACTTTCGAAGCTCTACAAACAAAATTCCCTCGATCACCATACGCTAATGACGCTAAATCAAAACTCAACCTAATAGCAACTCATCTCGTAGCTCACGATATGCAAAATGCAAGGTTCTATCTCAAACATAAAAAACCCCTCGCCGCCGCAGACCTCCTAATACAAATACTCGTCGAATACCCAAATACATTATATACCGCAGAAGTACTATACAGATTGGTCGAAGCATCCCTATCTCTAGGAATGGTCGAAGAAGCACTCATATGGCAAGACTTCCTAGCCGTAAACTATCCAAATGATACATGGGCCGATAAAGCAAGTAAAAGAATCAACAAATCCTCAACACCAAAACGAATAAAAATCATCGTAAAAAATCCCGAAAATGCTCCATCCCCCGCAGCTCTGCCACCAAAACAAAATCAATAAAAACTCAACAGAAACTCAACATAAATAATAGAATATGATCGTCGGACTCACCATCCGAAATATCGTACTCATCGAACAGCTAGACTTGGCATTCGAAAGTGGGCTAACCGTGCTCTCCGGAGAAACAGGTGCCGGAAAATCAATGCTACTCGACTCGCTCGCGCTCGCTCTAGGCGCTAGGTCCGATAGCGCTCTCATAAGAAAAAATTGCCAAAAAGCATCCGTCGGACTCTCTATAAGATTGCCAGAAAATCATTCCCTCAGGCAACTGCTCGACGCTCACGGAATAGAGCTCGACATAAACGAAAATTTGCAAATCCGAAGAATGCTAAACAAAGACGCTCACAGTAAAGCCTTCGTGCAAGATACTCCCGTTACAGTCGGATTCCTAAAACAACTAGGACAACAAATCGTCGATATACAAGGGCAGTTCGAACAAAGCAAGCTCATGAATAGCGAAACTCATCGACAACTCTTCGATAACTTCGCTAAACTCAATCAGCAAAGTGCTCAAGTCGAAAATCTATGGCAAAAAAAACGCGAAGCAAATGAACAGCTACAAAGCACTCTAAAACAAGCAGAAATCTCCGCTAAAGACGCTGATTTTACTAAACACGCTAGCGCAGAGCTCGAAGAACTAGAGCCGCAAGAAGGCGAGGAAGCAAAGCTCGAGGCTGAACGAGCGCTACTAACTAACGCAGAACAGCTACAGCAGGCAATCTATAACGCCATAAACGCAATCGAGCCTAGCGACTCAGAACAAGAGCAAAACTCAAATAACAACGCAAATCTCGGCGCTGAAAACTTGCTCGAAAATGCCGTAGCTCAATTAACAAAACGCTCCTCCCTCGCAAGCGAAACCCTAATGCCCATCATAAGTAGTCTCGAAAGCGCACTCAGCGAAGTGCGGGAAGCCCATACACAGCTACGCGACGCCGCAAGCAAAACTAAAGGAGACGCAGGACAACTACATAACATCGAAGAGAGATTGTTCAATATCAGAGCCGTCGCTCGAAAACACAGAGTAAGCTGCGATGACTTGCATAGACTCGCAATAAATATGCAAGAAAAATTGGCGCTCCTCGATGATAGCTCAACAGAAATACAGCGATTGCAGGGTATCGCAGAGCAAACAGAGAAAGATTATCTCATAGCAGCTAAAAATCTATCGCAAGAAAGAAACGCCGCTAAAGCTCCTTTCGAGAAAAAAATAGCCGAGATATTACCCTCCTTGAAGCTAGAGCAAGCGCAATTCCTCCTCGAGATCCTCGAGGCTAGTCCTTCCGCTAATGGCTTGGAAAAAATAATCTTCAAAATCGCAACAATACAAGGATATAAGCCAGAAAAGCTAAATAAAGTCGCATCCGCCGGAGAACTTAGCCGAATTCTACTCGCAATAAGCGTAACCCTCGCTGACGCAGGACTCGCAGACGCTCTCGTCTTCGACGAAGTAGATAGCGGAATCGGCGGGGCTACCGCCAGTGCCGTCGCAAAACAACTACGAAAACTCGCTCAAAGCAAACAAATACTCGTCATAACTCACTCTCCGCAAGTCGCAGCTTGGGGACAAGCGCAGTTTAGAGTCGAAAAGCAAAGCCTCGATCAAAACCACCTCGCGCAAAATGGCAGCAGCGATGATACGCAAAAAAACATAACAACGACTAAAGTCGTGAAACTAAATGAACAGGCAAGGTTGGAGGAAATCGCTCGGATGCTCGCAGGAGATCGTATAACTCCTCAAGCGCGAGAGGCTGCTCAATCGCTCATGAACGCCGCTAACGACGCCTTCGATGAGAGCGACAAAGAAGGCTATCAAGAAAATGTTTGAGAAAGAAAATGTTTGAGTGGAGAAAAATGCGCAAACTAGCAAAAGTGACCACTCAACAAAAGCAAGAAAAAAGGCGCGCAGAAATAAAACTCTTGAGCAAGCAAATAGAGCGAGCAGACAAACTATACCACCGCGAAGACGCTCCAGAGATTGATGACGCATCATACGACGCTCTGAAAAAAAGATTAGCGCAGATAACAAAGCTATCTAGTTCCAAGGCACTGGCTAAAGAGGCGCAAGCAGACCTGCTCAGCAATTCCGTCGGCGCAAAAGGGCGGGAGGGATTCGCCGAAGTGCGACATCGTAAAGCAATGTTGTCCTTGAATAACGCCTTCTCAGAAAAGGATGTCGAGCGATTCATAAATGGAATCAGGCGAGACTTGAAACTCGAAAAAAATGCTCCAGTGCCAATACTCGCAGAGCCAAAAATCGATGGACTCAGCGCAACTCTACATTACCAAGACGGAGAACTCATATGCGGCGCAACCAGAGGTGATGGGCGCAAAGGTGAAAACGTAACAGAAAACCTGCGCACAATACAGGACATACCGCAAAAAATAGGTGCCCTCGAGGGATTCTTGGAGCTGCGCGGGGAGGTATATATACCCAGAAAAGCATTCCAAAAGTTATGCGAAAAACAGCAGAAAAAAGGCGAAAAAGTCTTCGCTAACGCTCGTAATGCAGCCGCGGGAGCCTTGCGGCAGTTGGATGCTCGCATCACCGCAGCGCGCCCATTGCACTTTCGAGCTTGGGGAATAGGGTTGGTCGAGATAAAAGAAAAAAGGCAAAAAAAATACTCCTACCGCAACTCGCTCGAAAAGCTGGCTAAAGCAACAAGCGCGTATCAACAGCTGAAAATGATAAAAAAAATAGGATGCCCCATCGTCGAAGCAAAGCTATGCAAAAATGAGGAGGAGCTATTTCTCTACTTCCAAAAGCTATACAAAAGGCGCGAAAAAATCGATTATGAGATGGACGGTGTCGTATATAAACTAGACGACGTAGCTCAACAAAATGCGCTTGGTGAGGGAAACCATCATCCCTTATGGGCGATCGCTCATAAGTTCCCAGAAATCCATGTCAAAACTCAAGTAACAGAAATCGAAGTGCAGGTCGGGCGCAGCGGCGCTCTGACGCCAGTCGCAATACTAAAGCCAGTGATGGTCGGAGGCGTGCTCGTAACACGCGCTAGTCTCCATAACCAAGAAGAACTCAAGCGCAAGGATGTGCGCATCGGAGATTGGGTCGAGCTCGTAAGAGCAGGCGGAGTCATTCCTAAAGTGCTAAAAGTAATACTAGAAAAACGAGGAAAAGAAGTCGATAAAAAGCCATTCGAATTTCCTCGTCTTTGTCCAGCTTGCGGATCGCCAGTGCATAAGCTCGAGGGATATGTCGCTCTACGATGCGGAAATCGAGACTGTCCAGCTCAGCAAATCGCTCGCTTGCGACACTTTGCATCTCGCGAGGCGTTCGATATAGAAGGCTTGGGAGAAAAATCTCTCGCCCTCTTTTCTCAAGAAGGATTGCTCAAAGAGCCTCATCACATCTTCAAACTACACAAAGAAGACACGCGGAGAAAAATACTCGCCCTCGAAGGTTGGATGGACAAATCACTAAACAACCTAATAGACATGATCGAGAAAAGAAGACGCATGCCTTTCCAGACAATCCTATATGCTCTCGGTATACCTAGCGTAGGGGCTACGCGCGCAAGAGAAATCGCTCTACGAGCTAGCTTGAAAAAGCAAACTTTTAGAAATCTTGTCGAGCAGGCGCGCAGAGTAGCGATGGAGGTAGGTTCGGATAGACTCAACAAAAGCAATGCGGAAAATAATCAAAATACTCTACAAAAAGATATTCTAAATACTCAGCAAAGCAATGAGCCAAAAAAATCTATCCTGCTGGAAGAGTTTATCGAAAATTACGCTCTGACGCTTGAGGAGGCAGCAGAAATACCTAAATTCTTTGGCGATGTTGACAATTGCAACGCTCTCGAAAAATTGCTGCTGGAGGTCGAGGTCGTCGAGCTACAAGACTCTACAAACGAACAAGACGCAATCGCTTTGACACATCTCAGCGGTAAGACGCTCGTCTTTAGCGGAACATTCGAGGCCTTTGGACGAAATCAGGCAAGAAAAATGGCAGAGCGCGCAGGCGCTAGAGTAACAACAGCTCTGGCTAAATCAACAGATTATCTGGTCACCGGCGAAAAACCAGGCTCTAAAGTCAAAAAAGCGCAAGATGCTAAAATTAACCTGATAAACGAAAATCAATTCTTGGAAATGTGCAAAGAAATCTCAAAATAAAATAATAACAACGATCACAGCATTAGCTAGGCTAGGCTAGGCTAGGCTATTGCGGAAGCAAGTCGAGCGATACTTGCGTGTATTGACCGCCATCCTCGGTGTTGTAGTAAATGCTGAAATGCGAACCAGAACTATAGTAATCCTCAATCGTTACCTTCTGCGATACTCCACTCGTGCTAATCGCAATCTCAAGATCGTCCCCTTTCTTGCTAAAATCATCAGCAGTCAAAGCTACATAGCTACCAACCTTCGAATAGGAGCGGAAAAATAACTCGTTAACTCCAGAAGAATCTATGATTACATCATTACCATCGCCTACATAAAAGTCATACTCGTCATTGCCCTCGCCACCATAAAGCCAGTCATCTCCCTCATCCCCATTGAGTGCATCATTACCAGCACCACCCCAAAGCTTATCGTTGCCAGCATCACCATTGATAATATCATTGCCAGACTTGCCCTCTATCTCATCGTTGCCAGCTCCACCGCTTAACAAATCGTTACCAAGACCGCCAGGAATCTTGTCATTACCCGCTCCACCCTCAATCTGTACAGGCTCAACAGGCGGCGGATCAAGCTTAGCGGTAGTCGGCTCCGACTTATCCTCAACCGCACCATCAGCACTCGGGTCAAAAACTCCTTCAGACGCACCAACAAGATCAGCAGCATCATCATAAGCTAGCGGGTCGCTAGTGCGTATCTCCTCTAACTGCTCTTCCTGAGCATCCAGAAAGTCGTAGTTACCCAATATTTCCTCAATCGTATCCGTCTTTATCGTAATAACCTGTTCGCCAGCATCATCATGCTTAACACGCAAAGTCTCGTATGGCTTCGAAATGTCAGCAACCTCCTCATCATCTTGCGACAATATAACTCGACCGCTCAAAACGGTAACCGTCAACTCATTCGCCTCAAGATCAACCTTGCCCAAAATCTTCGTCCCACGAATGCCAATAGTTCCATAAGGTGTATCTAGGCGAACCGACGCCGGATTCGCACCAGCAACTAAACCACTAACATAAGAAAATGCTCCACTGATGATAGACAATACCTGCAAGCCCTCCGAATTAATCTCATTATAAATAAACTCGGTGATCTGCAAGCGACCATTCTCTCCTAAATGAAAATTCATCTGGTCGTCAAAGCGTAAAAATACCTCCGCTCCTTCCCCAGTACTGATGATATCATCGATTAAAATCTCTGCTCCTTTCTCAATGTCTATCACTGAGCCATCTCGCGTTATTTGCACCAAACCCTCTAGCCTTTCAACTAAGCCAATCGGACCTATAATATCCTCTTCACCAAAAAAATTATCCCATTGCTCAGACAAGTAGCCCAAAGCATATTTCTCTCCATTACCAATAGTCCCACCTTCCAAAAAAGAAGCAACAAGAGCGGGAGATAAATAACCCCCGCCCGCCAAAGGCAGTGAAGGAGGCGGAGACATCGTGAAGTAACCCTCTATTACCACAGCTGCGCTAGACAAATCCGCAGACAAATCCGCGCCGTTCCTAATAACCAAGTTATCGCCTTCGCGCATAAAGCGTGAGTGTTGGTCTATCTTCAGACCAGATAACCCAAGCTCAGATAAACCAAGCTCAGCAACAGAGCTAGAGGCAGGCAGCAGAGAGGAATCTTGCTCTCTAGTAGCAAGCCCCAGTAGCTCCACGAATGTAGCTTCTGTATAATTAGAGGAGGCGGTTGCTTTCTTCATTAAACTTCGTTGCCAGTCTACAACATCACACAATAAATTACATAAGATGTCACACAAGGAATTACATATACATAATATAATAACCTTAAAAAGTCAACTATAAGCGTCGCAAAAGTAAGTTCAAATTAAGTTGAAGTCTAAATATATATCTATCGTGTCTATGAAAATAATAGAGAAACAACTAATAGAGAAACAACTAATAGAGAAACAATAGGCTCGTAAAAACTATTCTCTCAGCGGTTGGCAAGGTAATAAATTACCCATAAACTCATCACTACAAAAGACAAAACTCGTAAAAAAATGATAACCCTACGCAAGCGCGGCGTGATGTCCGTAGCCTCTCTGTTCGTCCGTAACAGCGAGCGCACCAAAGCCGATTGAGTCCAGCCTGCTCCAAATCCTCCCCCCTCATAGCGCAAAGACTTCAAGTCGCGCAACGCTCTCTCACGAGTGCGCTCATGTCTAGCCTGTGCCGAAGAAGATACCGAAGACGGTAACGAAGACGGTGCCGAAGACGGTACCGAAGCAGAGCCTCGAGACTTCTTCGAAGAGCCAGTAGACTCTTCCCTAGTTGGAGGAGATGAAGCCATAACTACTGCAAAAACTCAATAAACCCTAACGCCAGAAGCAACTGGACGATCAGCCCCCAGTAACACAACCTCTCCCTTTTCGTTAGGAACTCCGAGTATAAGGCACTCGCTAACAAAAGAGGCAATGCGTTTAGAGGGAAAATTAACTACCGCGATAACTTGACGCTCAAGCAAATCCTCAACCTTATATAAATCCGTGATCTGAGCAGAGCTACGCAACTTACCCAAACCCTCGCCAAAGTCAACCGTCAGAGCGTAGGCAGGCTTGCGCGCATTCGCAAGAGGCTCGCAACTCTCTATCCGTCCAACTCGCAAGTCTAACTCAGCAAAAGAGTCATAACTAACGCGCGGCTTAATCGAGCCATTAACTAAATCTTTAGCCAAATTTTTAACTAAATCTTTAACTAAACCTTTAGCCATCCCTCATATCCTCCTCTGGCGATTGAAGCGTCAAGGTCAGAGCATGAACATGCTCGCGTAGCTCAGCTGCTAGTAGCTCATGCACCAAACGATTACGTTGCAAGCGCGTCATTCCAGAAAATCTGCTCGAAACAATGCTTATCGAAAAATGGCTCTCGCCCTTAGCTCCAGACGCCGCACCCGCATGACCCGCATGCGCGGGGGAATCATTGACTATCGAGTATCGAGAAGGGGAAAATCCCGTAACAATCTTATCACGCAAAATGCGCTCGATAGGACCAATCTCAACCTGATCGCTAGCAGAAATACTATCACCCATAACTGAACTCAACCCTGACTCGTTAACTCCGCTAGCTTCACTATCTTACCCTCATGCTCGATCAAAGAACGACATTCCTTCAAGGCATCGTAAATCTTACCATCTTGCGCAAGAACTCGCAAACGAGCCGCAATCTCTTGCGAGCTTGGAGCCGCTGTCTCATATTCCTGCAAACAACGCTCGAAAATCTCAATGTAAGAAGAGCGATCATGCTCGAAAATATACGCACATTGCAACGCGTAGTATACTCGACGCGAAGGAGACAAAGCATCGCTCTCCTGCATTATCTCCTTACGGCGCATGATGTCCGCATGGTTGTGGAAAACTAAAACCGTAGCATCGCCACCGTTCTCCAAAACAGCACCGTTAACCACAATCCGGTCACCATGAGGCAATTTCAATCGTAAAGGCATATCCGTGCTAGATTATTATCACCAATGTTTGCTTTTTGCTAGTCGTTTTATCAAAATACATAATAGAAAACTCACAGAAAAATAATCGAAAATATGATAGTACAGAAAAATAGCGGGAGTGAATATAAACACACACAGCGAGTAAATAAAAAAACTCGGAGCCCCGAAGATACAAAAAAAAACGCATACTGGATGTACGGGCTACACTCCGTCGCTGCTGCATTGCAAAACAAAAAAAGACGCTGCTATCGCTTGTTAGCAACTAAAGAAGCCCTAGTTACCCTGTTCGCTACCCTAAAAGTAGCCCTGCCGAAGCTCGCTCTCGAAACAGCGCAACGAAATGCCCTTGTCTCCGCATACTCAATATCTGAAAATACTCCCAATGTCGAAATAGTACAGCGAGCTAAAATCGACGCCCTGTTCCCTCAACAAAGCGTACATCAATCTCTCGCTCTACTCTGCAAGCCCCTCGAAAGCACTTCTCTAGCAGAGCTGCTCGATAAAAAAAACTATAGAAAGCGAGAAAAAAACTACATCCTAGTATTAGACCGCGCTCAAGACCCTAGAAATATCGGCGCAGTTCTCCGTAGCGCAGTCTTCTTCGGTGCCAAAGCCGTCATACTCGCAAATGGACATACTCCAAATGAAAACGCAGTCATGGCAAAAGCCGCAAGTGGAGCGCTCGAATACATACCAATCCTGCGCCTAAACCTAGCGCAAGCCCTACGAAAGCTCGGAGGAGAGGCGCGTAAAAAAAATAGGCAGCGCGATGAAAAGCAACAAAAATTAGCTAGCCAGACCTTAGCTAACCAGACCTTAGCTAACCAGAGCTTAGCTGACCAGAGCTGGTTGCGAATCGCTCTAGAAGACGCCTCTCACAAAGCCACCCCCTGGGGCGAGCAAGCCGAAAGGCTAAAAGAAGTCACAAATATAGTCCTCGTGTTCGGAGCTGAAAATGTCGGAATAAGACCGCTCGTGCGAAAACAATGCGATATAAGTCTCTATCTGCAAAACCATAGAAAAGACGATGCTAAAGACGATGCTAAAATAGAAGACTCCTATCCTAGCTCCTCATCTATAATAGAGCCTGTCGCTAGTCTAAACCTCTCTAATGCCGTCGCCGCAACCCTCGCTTTGCTCGCACAACAAAACAAAAATGATGTAGAAAGATACTAGACAAAACTCCTCACTAACGCTAGATAGATAGACTAGGTAGATAGAATTCAAATATAAAAACGACACTACAACAAAGCCCAGGTAGCTCAGTCGGTAGAGCAGGGGATTGAAGATCCTCGTGTCGGTGGTTCGATTCCGCCCCTGGGCATTTCGTTGGGCATTTCGTTGCAACAAAAATAACCGACCGCAACACAAAATAACTCAAGAAAATAAAACAAAAAATAAACCAAGAAAATAACTCAAGAAATAAACTAAGACAAAATCCTTGACACAAAATAATCGACAAGGGATAGAAAAAAAAGTAAGCGTAAAAACGCCGCGCGAAAACACGCCTCAACCAAAAATTATTGCTACAGCAAAATCAACTCATCACTTAGCCGATGTCCTCTCATTACTATTTCATCGTAAAAAAAGGCGGGTCTTCGTAGAAAGAAAAAAAACAGCCGCTCTACATGGACTCAGCAAGCAGTTCGTAATCTTTCTCCTCTTCACCCTCACCGCTACCGTCACAA
>JABAAS010000190.1 GCA_014238625.1 Alphaproteobacteria bacterium
TCTCATCTAGTTTGTACTGTTTCTCGTCTGCGTATAGGCGTATCCTATTTCTTTCTCCCAACATATCTTGAGTAGTGAGAGGATTGGTAAAAGCAGAGACTCTTTTAACGTATCCTTCCCAAGTTAATTTTTGCCTAGCGTGTTCTGTTAATTGTTTTTCATAATCGCGTTTAGATAATCTCCTTCCCTTACGCCATATAGCTCGCAGAGTTTTTTTTCGTTCAGCAACATCTGCCTCAGTGACCTCCAAGGCTCTTTCTGTAATCATATAACGTTTCTGCATTTTTTCAATTAGAATAAGATCAACAGCGAAGTCTCGCAGGTCTCTATCCTTTGCATTGAAGTTAGGTATATTACTTGCGAGCAGTTCTGCTTTTTTTTGTACGTCTCGTTCGGTTATAATTACTCCATCGACTCTTGCGATGATTTCTGCGGATATCCCTGCTGCGTTTTTCTGTAAAATGAGGAATGCGAAAACGAGACAACTTACAAAGCAAAGGTTATATTTAATATTTTTAGGCATAATTT
>JABAAS010000191.1 GCA_014238625.1 Alphaproteobacteria bacterium
TTACCTCGATGTGCTTGTCGTCTATTTTCACTCCCTGCATTCTGTATACGCCCTGCACTTCTTGGCACAGATAGTTATTTAGTTTTTCCTCGCCCATTATCTCTAGAATATCGTGTGGCACCAAGTTTCCGTCGACGAGCAGGTCTCCGCGCATCACTCGGTCTCCCTCCTGTACGGCAAGGTGTTTGTCTTTTGATAGTAGGTATTCGGAAGGAGCGCCCTCGTCTGGCTGTACGAGTATCTGTCTTTTGGACTTATAATCACGTCCGAACTTGACGACTCCGTTGATGTCGCTTATTACGGCGTAGTCTTTTGGTTTTCGTCCTTCGAATAGTTCGGCTACTCTTGGTAGTCCGCCGGTTATGTCTCGGTTTTTAGCGGTTTCGCGTGGCAGCCTAGCCAGGACTTCGCCTGCGGATACCTTCTGTTGATCTCCGACGACTAGGAAAGCACCCACGGTCATGAAATATCGCGCTTCGTCTCGGTTAGGCAACTTTATGACCTCGCCCTTTTCGTCTCGTAGAGTAA
>JABAAS010000192.1 GCA_014238625.1 Alphaproteobacteria bacterium
ATAGGATTAATCTCAAATAAATCTACAATTCTATTAATGATTTGTTTGCTAGTAATGTTCATACTTTTAGCTAACGATTTAATTAGTGGTGTATTTTTTTGAGAAGGTAAAAACTCATGTAGTGGCGGGTCTAATAATCTAATTGTTACTGGCATTGGAGCCATTTCTTTTAAAATGCGATAGAAATCTTTTTCTTGATATGGCAATAATTCCATGATTGCTTTTTTTCTATTTTTGATTTCATTTGATAAAATCATTTTTTGTACACTACGAATTCTTTTTTTATCAAAAAACATATGCTCTGTTCTACACAGCCCAATTCCTTGAGCCCCTAATTTTTTGGATAATGCGGCATCTTTAGGGTTATCTGCATTTGTA
The DNA here is from genome assembly GCA_014238625.1 of Alphaproteobacteria bacterium. Classification (GTDB taxonomy): domain Bacteria; phylum Pseudomonadota; class Alphaproteobacteria; order JABAAW01; family JABAAW01; genus JABAAW01. The sequence goes on from JABAAS010000192.1 coordinate 379, forward strand.
CGTATTTTTAATTTTTTAAACTTATCTGTAATTATCATTAATTTTTTAAAATACTTATTTTGCATAAAATTTGATTGGACCAAACTCAATTTCTGATCATATATAAATCCTTCAGTACTATTAATAGTTAACCAATCTCCCTCTTTATAT
>JABAAS010000193.1 GCA_014238625.1 Alphaproteobacteria bacterium
TAGAGAACAGCAGGGCTCTTTCTTTGCCGTGATATTGCGCAAGCTCTTTTTCGAGTAGCACATGGTCGCGGTGCGTCCCTGAGATGTTTCGAGTTCCTCCGCAACCAGCTCCACTTTCCTCTAACGCTGCGTGCATCGCCTTCAGCATTTCTGGATTTTGTCCGATTGCTAAATAATCATTAGAGCACCAAACCGTTATGCTTTTACGATTTTGCATATCTTCGCGGAACATGGCAGCTTGCGGGAAGTCTCCGCATTGTCGTTGCAGGGGAGTGAAGACGCGGTAACGCCCCTCGCGCTTAATTGCATCAAGGCGGCCGTCGATAACTTCGTTGAAAGTTTGTGCTATCATCGGGAAGGTAGGTCTATAGTCAAGGTTGTGGGGCGGGCTATTGGCGCAGGTAGTAATAATAAGGTTGGAGTTTTTATAAGGTATGAGTTTCTTAAGTCATTGTAGCATTCGCGAGGCTATTTTACTTTTTGCCTCTAGCATAGGCAAGATTTTCGCATGAAGAGATTTTGG
>JABAAS010000194.1 GCA_014238625.1 Alphaproteobacteria bacterium
AAAAGAAATTCAACCATTTACCATGAGGTTACTATGATAGACGGAAAAGGCGGTGGCGGCGGCAATAGCGCAGGCTACCCTTCAACAACAGGCAATCCTTCCGGTGGCGGTAGGGACAACGACTAGCGAGACTAGTTCTTTTCATTGTTACAAGAGGGCTCGACTTCTTTTAGAAGCCGAGCCTCTTGTTTATTATTTTACTGGTACAGCCTATTTTTTCTTTAATCCTTGCAGTTTGGGCTAATTGACAAGATTTTTTTTCGATAAAGGCTGCACTGCTTTGCAGGATTTTCCTTAAAGATTGCATTATTCCGCGCTTGGCTGTAGAGTAGCGTGAGCTAGAGTATCACGCTGTGTGGATGCTGTTTATATTCTGTGCGTTAGATGCGAGCGATTATTGCATTTGTGAATATTATTTTTTGCGCAAAGACATCCAACATACTGGACGCACTTGCCCCTCTTCAATGAATTCATATTGCTTGGAATATTGCTTGGAATAGACTGTCGGGCGGATGTTTTTT
>JABAAS010000195.1 GCA_014238625.1 Alphaproteobacteria bacterium
AGCCCCTCGATATCGTTTAGAGCCTCTGTGATGAAGCGTCTTCTTTCATCGAAAGCCTTATGCATGGGTTTGAAAAAAGACATGTCAGAATCAAGCGCGCTGATGGCAGCCCATTGGCAGAAGGTCGTAGCAGAACTAGCCGATTGCGATTGCACGACCGTCATTCCTTTGATCAATCGCTCCTCTCCCGCAGCGTAGCCGATACGCCAGCCAGTCATCGCAAAAGCCTTCGATAGACCATTGATGATCAAGGTGCGCTCTAACAATTGCGGGCAGGCTTGCGCGAAACCAGCGAAGGGTTGTTCGCTATAGATAAGATGCTCGTAGATTTCATCGCTCATAACCCCAACTCTACTATGCTTCTCAACGATGCCTCCTATTCTCTGCAAAGCCTCACGGCTGTAGACCGCGCCAGTCGGGTTCGATGGTGAGTTTAAAATTATCCAGCGGCTATTCTCCGTCAAGGCTCGTTCTAACGATTCTTCCGATAACAAAAAATTTGCCTCCTC
>JABAAS010000196.1 GCA_014238625.1 Alphaproteobacteria bacterium
ATAGTAAATAATTCTTCTACATTTTCTAATCTTGCAGATTTGCTTTCACATTTTAAATAAGGGCCAAATCTACCAGAATTTAGCGTAATATCTTTTCCTGTATCTGGATGAGTACCAATAATTTTAGGCAATGAGCAAAGAAATTTTGCTTTTTCTAAGTCAATATTATCAATATCAATACCTTTTGGTATAGAAACATTTTTTAGACTTTCATCTTTTTTTGATTTTTTTGATTTTTTTGATTTTTTTGATTTTTTATTTAAATCATCATTTAAAATTTCATACTGAAGATATGGCCCAAATCTTCCATTTTTCAAATATATATCTTTATCATTATCATTTTTCCCAATTAACTTTGGTTCAGCTAACGATGCTTGTTCAGAAGCTTTCGCTTTAGAAAGTGGTCTTGTAAACTTACATTCAGGGTAATTTGAACATCCAATAAAAGCACCACCTCTAAAACTATTTTTCAAACTTAACTGTCCAGTACTACATAATTTACATT
>JABAAS010000197.1 GCA_014238625.1 Alphaproteobacteria bacterium
ATTTTATGCGAGCTTGCGATGTATCCTCCGAAAGTGCCGAAGGATTTTGCCAAAGTTCCTTGTATTATATCGATTCGTTCGGCTACTCCGTCTCGCGCTGCGATCCCTGCTCCCTGTGGTCCGTAAAGCCCTACCGCGTGTACCTCGTCGAGGAAAGTCATCGCCTGCTGGCTTTCTGTTGCTTGCAGTATTTCTTCTATAGGCGCGATGTCTCCGTCCATCGAATAGACGGATTCGAAAACGACCAGCTTAGGTTTTTGCGCGCTATCTTTTTCCATCGCCATTTTCAGGTCTTTAACATCGTTATGCTTGAAGATTCGTTTCTCGGCACGAGATTGTCTGATTCCCTCGATGATCGAGTTATGGTTTTGCGCGTCAGAGTAAATGATCAACCCATCGATTTGCGCTCCCAATGTTGCAAGGCATGTTAGGTTAGCCACATAGCCGCTAGAGAACAGCAGGGCTCTTTCTTTGCCGTGATATTGCGCAAGCTCTTTTTCGAG
>JABAAS010000198.1 GCA_014238625.1 Alphaproteobacteria bacterium
CCTCTAAGTTGGTGCGTGTTGATGTGCTGCTTAATGGAAACGTGGTAGATGCTTTGTCTGCCTTGGTACATACCGATAATGCTTATGGGTTAGGTAAAAAAATATGTGAAAAACTTCAAAAGATGATTCCCCGCCAACAGTTTGACATTCCAATTCAAGCTGCTATTGGCGCAAAAATCATTTCTAGAGAAACCGTTAAGGCGGTGCGAAAAGACGTTACCGCAAAATGTTATGGTGGTGATATTACCCGAAAGCGCAAGCTGCTTGAGCGTCAGAAAAAAGGGAAGAAGAAAATGCGCCAAATCGGTAATGTTGAAATCCCGCAACAAGCGTTTATGGCTGTGCTTAAGCTGAATGAATAGACATTAAACCCTTGTTTTTTTATTGGCTTTCTTTTTTTAGTTCTCTATAAGGGTGTTTTGTTTTCTTTATTCTAAAATTTTAATATCTTTAAAGTTATGCAACAAAAGCAATATAACACGGTGGTCGTGGGGGTGGCGT